>JAFVYX010000029.1 GCA_017500625.1 Clostridia bacterium
ACTGCCAGCCCTCACCGTCTGCAGGGACAACGTCGTAATGCGCCATCAGGACGGTAGCCGCCCCGCGCTCACGCCCCTCCCAACGGTAGAGCAGGGCGCGCCCCCCGAAGCGGAGGAGCGGGCAATGCGCCGCCACCTGCGGGTAAAGCGTGGGCAAAAGCGAGATCAGCCGCTCAAACTCCGCACCCTCCTCCTCGGCCTCGGTGTAGCGCGAAACGGTGCGACAACGGACAAGGGCGCGCAACGCCTCCACGGCCGCCGCGCCGTCGGTTTCCACCGGCTCGGCTACGGTTGGGGTCGGCTTCTTGGGGCGAAAGAGGGCCGCACGGATGAGTAAGATCGCCACGAAGATCAGCAGCGCGGCGGCAAGCGAAATCAATAACCAAATCATAAAAAGCTCCCTATGTGTGCAAGAAACGGGGTTTTCTGTAAAAGAAACCTTACAAAATTACCAAGCCATTCGCTCGGCGGCGGCAGGGGCGCCGCCACACGGTGCGGGTACGGCTATGCTTATTATAGCACAAAAGCGAAAAAAAGAAAAGGGGGTATCCGATTTTTTGCCCCTTGACACCGCCCGCGGCGCGTGATAGAATATCTCTTGAAAGCATTTGCGGCGCGCCCCGTGTGCCGCCGCCCGAAAGGATAAGAGATGAAGACGACCCTCCTGTTCGTGCGCCACGGTGAAAGCCTTGGCAACCTGCACGAGAAATTTCTCGGCCATACCGACCTTGGTCTGACCGAGCTTGGCCTCCGCCAGGCGGATGCCCTTGCCGCCGCCCTGCGGGATCGCCATATCGACGCCGTATACAGCAGTGACCTCTCCCGCGCGATGCAGACCGTGACCCCCGCCGCGCGTGAGCACGGGCTGACCGTGACCCCCGACGTTGCCCTGCGTGAGATCTTTGCCGGGGATTGGGAGGGCGAGGATTATAACGGCCTTGCCGTCAAATGGCCCGAGGAGCGCTCCCTATGGAAGAACGATATCGGCCGTGCCTGCCCTCCGGGCGGCGAAAGCGTTGCCGAGCTTTATGATCGCGTGGCGAGGGCGCTCGATGAGATCGCCGCCCGCGAGGCGGGCCACACCGTCCTCGTCGGCACGCACGCCACCCCCGTCCGCGCCGCGACCGCCCGCCTTCTCGGCCTCGGTGTCCTCGGTATGGCAGAGGTCCCGTGGGCGGGCAACGCCTCCATTACCACCGTGGTGTATGAGGACGGCGTCCCCACCCTGGTGGGTCAGGCAGACGGCTCGCACCTCTCGTCGCTTGCCACCTTCGTGCCCTCAAGCATCTGAATTATGAAGAAAGAAGCCACCCGCGCGGGTGGGGTCGTTTGGTTTTTAAAGCGCTTTGTAATAGGTGATCGATTGCGTGTTTGCCGTAAAGCCGGCCTTTTCGTAAGCGCGGCGGGCAGGGGCGTGGGCATCGTCAAGCCCGGTCGTCACCCGTACGCCCACGGCGCCAAGCTCGCGCAGATGCTCAAACACGAACTCATATTGGCGCGGGCCGATCCCGCGGCCGCGGAACTCGCCCGATACGGCGTTGTTTGAGATCGTGCCGATGCGCGAGCCCGCATCGTAGACGTAGTGGATAAAGCCCGCAACCTTGCCCTCGCACTCGGTCACGTACATCGTGCCGCTTTTGAGGTTATGGCCGACCGCCGCGGCCTTTGCCTCGCGGTGATTGGGGAAGAAGGTGAAAAACACCTCGTCCCCCAACTGCTCACGGTAGCCGCCGTAAATGGCCTCCCATTCGGCGACCGCGATAGCAACGACCGCCCCCTCGTCCTCGGGGCGGGCAGGCCGGATCGTCAGCTCACTCATTTCCTTCTCCCTCGGGATACTTGTAGCTGTACGCCTCGCCGTTTTCAAACTTCACCCAACCAAAGCACCCGGGCGAAAGCGTGTACTTACCAAGCGAGCGTACCGTGTTCGGCTCGGTCTCCCACTGTGCGCCGTTGTAGCTGTAGATCTCAAGCTTGAAGGGCGCCGTGCCGCGCATCCCCGTATGCTTCTTCGCAATGCGAACGCGGCCGTAAAGGTTGCCCTCCTCGTCGGCGGGCATCGCCTCGGCACGCCACTTACGCAGCTCTGCCTTCTTGGCCTCGGGCTTGTGGAAGGGCCAATGCTCGGTCCAAAGACCGGGGGCAATGTCGGGCTTGCCCGAGGGCAGCAGGGTCACCCCCACACCGGGGAAGACCGAGAACAGGCGAAACTCGGGCTGTACGACGAACAGGGCGGATTTTGGTGCACGCAGCTCAATGATCACGTCGCGCTCGTCGGTCGCGATACGGAAGGCGCTTGCGCCGTCACTCATGACCTCCCAGGTGGCGTTCTCGATCGGACCGTCCTTGATCACGTAGGTATGCTCGCAGTCCTCCTCCACGCCGAGGTAATACTCAAGCGGCGGAAGGCCCGCGTCAATGCGCGCCTCCACCTCGGGGAACTCGGTGGCAAGCAAGTCGCGCAGGGTGGCAATGCGGTGGCGGAGCTTCTCGGGGAAGAACTTGAAGCCCTCGGCCTCCGAGTGGTAGCCAAGGCGGCTGTCGTTTTCGCAAAGGGCGATCATCTTGGTGGACTCGTTGATCTCGTTCTCCACCAGTGTGCGCATCTTGGCAAGCGTGGCACGCGGCTCACCCTCACCCGTGCCGAGCTGATCGCGGAGCTTATAGAACGAGAGAATGTAATAGGTGGACTTGCAAAGCACGAGGAAGGCCGCCGAGACCGAGAGCAGGTCGGTCAGCTCGCTGCCCGCGTAGGCCGCCACCGTGGCAAGCTCGGCCATAGCACGGGTGTAGTAGTTCTTCATCGAGGAGAGAAGCGAGAGTGCCTCGTCATGCGTATGTCCCACCAACAGACCGTCACAGATGCGGTCGCCGTCGGGCTTGTCAAGCAGGAGCCAGGAGCGCGAGGGGGCAAA
>JAFVYX010000289.1 GCA_017500625.1 Clostridia bacterium
CCCGTCACGCTGACGGGCGTTGTGCTTGCCAAGTTCCTCTCGGCCTTCACCGTCTTCCTCGGCTGCACGCTGCTCTCCTCGCTCAACTTCATCATCCTCTTTACCCACGCACAGCCCTCCGCCGCCCTGATCCTTGGCAATCTCCTTGCCCTGATCCTTGTCGGTATGGCCTTCCTTTCGGTGGGTATCTTCATCTCCACCCTGACGGAAAGTCAGCTGGCCGCCTCGGTCATCACCATCTCGGTTTTGCTCTTCTTCCTCGTCATCGGCTTCCTCAACAACTTCATCGGCGCGCCCTGGCTGCGCTTCATCATCAGCGGCATCTCGGTCTTCACGCGGTTTTCAAACTTTGCAAACGGGATCTTCGACGTTGCCGCCCTCGTGTACTACCTCTCGCTGACGGCCGTATTCCTCTTCCTTGCTGTGCGCGTCTATGACCGCCGCCGCTTCGCCTGACGGGAGGATCTATGAACATCAAAAACATCCTGCGCTCACAGCGGCTCAAGAACAGCGGCTATGCCTCGGCTCTTGTTGCGCTTGTGATCGCCCTCGTCTACCTCGCCAACGTGGTCGTGCTTCTTTTTGCCAACCACTTCGGCTGGTACTTCTATACCACTCCGCAGTATGATCTTTCGATCGGCTCTGCAGCTGACACCCTCTTCTCGGACATTGATACGTCGGCGGGCAAGGTAAAGATCCTCTTCTGCGACGTTGAGGAGAACACCAAGACCAACCGCCAGACCGACTTTATCTACCGCACGGCAAACGCACTTCGTGACCGCTATCCCGAGCTGATCGATATTGAATACGTCAACCTGTGGCTGGAGCCGAATAAGGTTGCCCCGTATATCGAGGACGAGGACGGTGACCCCATCACCCTTCTTGCCACCGACGTCATCATCGACTATCAGGGCGAGCATCTGCTTTGCCCCGCCACCTCCTTCTTCACCCTGGATGAAAACAACTACGTCACCGCCTATAATGGGGAAGAGGTCTTTGTGTCGAATATCCTGTGGGTCGCGGCCAAGGAGCATCCTACCGCTTACTTCACCTCTAACCACGGTGAGAGCATGCCCACCCCCCTCTACTACGCGCTTGTGCGTGCGGGCTACCGCGTGGAGCTTTTGGACCTTGCATCGGTCGAGCGTGTACCTGAGGATGCCGGCCTTGTGCTCATCTCCTCCCCCCTTTACGACTTCCAGCGCACCGCAGCGGGCGCCGCTTTCGTGTCTGAGCTGACCAAGCTGGAAAATTACCTTGCCGACGGCGGCAAGCTGTTCGTATCGGTCAATCCGAATTATATCGACAAAACGCCAAAGCTGCTGTCCTTCCTTGCCGAATACGGCCTCGCGGTATCGGACGGTGTGCTCATCGACGAAAACGGCGCCCTGCCCGGCTCGGGCGGCTACTCGCTTGTCGCTTCCTTTGGCAGCGGCCCACTTGCCACGCGTCTTGCCTCCGTTGTCGGCACCGATCGCCGTACCGTGCTTTCCTACGCCGCGCCTCTGACGGCCTATGAAGGAGAGCGCGCGACCGCTGAGTCTGTCCTATCGTCGCCCGCCGGCGCCGCCCTTAAGCTTCGCAGCGGTGAGCGCGTGGATGGCGGCAACCGCCCGTTGCTCGCACTTTCGACACTGCACGAAGGAGAGGGAAAGATCCTTTTCGTCGGCTCGTCCTATCTTGCCGCATCGGATATTATGAACGGCGCTGGCTATGGCAACAAGGCGCTGGTGTATGCACTGCTCACCGAGCTTGGTGCTGAAAACGTGCCGATCGGCATTGATGCCGTTACGGTCGACCGCTCGGCCATCGAGGATCTCTCGCTTGGCGAGGTGCGTCTGTATACCGCCCTCACGGTCGCGATCATTCCGGTGGTGTTGCTCGCCACGGGGCTGATCCTCTGCTACCGCCGCAGGATCGCATAACCGCAAACCACTAACCGTAAACAAGGGGAAAAACCTATGCTCAAGCTTTCATTCGGAGGGGGGCGTACCCGCCGCCTCGTGCATATCGCGCTCACGGTGCTGATCGTCCTCTCCGTCCTTGTCGCCAACTTCGCCTTCACGGCGATCGCGGCCGATAACAATCTCCACATCGACCTGACAAACGAGGGCCGCTTTACCCTGCGCCCGCGCGTCGCCGAGATCCTTTCGGCCGCCGAGATGAAGGACGACGTGGATATCATCTTCTGCGCACCGTCCGATCTCTTGCGCAAGAACTACAACACCTCGCTTGTCTATATCATGTGCCTCGAGCTGGAAAAGCAGCTCCCGAACGTGCACGTGCGTTGCGTGGATGCCGTCGGTGATCCCGAAAGCGTGGCCGCCTATAAGCGTACCTCGGCTACCGTGATCAAATGGGACGACGTGATCGTGGTAAGCGGCACCGAATACCGCGTCTATACCACCTCCTCCTTCTTCACCGTCGATTCCGAATCGGACGAAACGGTCGGCTTCAACGGTGAGCAGAAGATCACCGAGGCGATTCTCTCCCTGACCGCCAAGGATCTGCCCCTTGCCTGCTTCACGAACGCCAACGGCGAAAGCGTGCCCCGTCAGGGTGACGGCGAGAGTGGCTACTTCTTTGACCGCGTGCGGGATGCGGGGTATGAGGTGATGACCATCGATCTCACCACCGAGGACATTCCCGAAAACTGCGCCCTGCTCATCATCAACGGCGCCAAGACCGATTTCCCGTCCGACCGGCTGGACGACATCGATTACGACTCGCCGATCACCAAGATCGACCGCTTCCTCGACCGCTACGGTACGCTGATGTACTTCCGCGATCCCACCGCCCCCGCCCTCCCTAACCTTGAGGAATTCCTGCGCGAATGGGGCATCGTCTTCACGGTGGAGGATAACAGCGGCAAGTCCTTTGCCGGTACCACGCTGATCGACACCGCCGCGGCCCTGTCGGGTGACCCCCACCGCATCAGCGGTGCTTACGGTGAGTCCTCCATCTACGAGGATCTTACCAAGCTGAACTCTCCCCCCAAGGTGATCTTTGAGGGGGCCTCTCCCATCCGCATCATCTGGCAGGATGACAGCTCCTCGGTCAACAGCTCCGGCAGAACCGTGCATCGCCTCTTTATGACCAGCGACAAAGCACAGGCGGTCAATAAAGAGGGCGACACCGTTGCACAGGGTGCCTACCCTCTGATGACGATGACAAGCGAAACCCGCATCGTGGACGGTGCCTATTGCACGGCAAACGTGATTGTTTGCGGCACCACCGCCTTCCACTCGGCCGCTTATCTTGCCGACAACGTCTTCGCTAACGGTGACATTCTGCAAAGCGCTATGCGCGGCGTCGGCCGCACCACCGTCAGCGTGGCCGAACAGCTGGAGTTTAAATATTATCTCTCTGACGATTTTACCACTACCTACGACAAAACCGAAAACACACTTTACCGCTACGATGAGTACGGCAAGGTGATCTGGGTTACCGATCCCAATACGGGTGTTGGCCACGCGGCCGTCATCCGCGTGATCCGTCCGATCGAGGAATGGGAAAAAACGCTCTATGCGGTGCTTCTGATTCTTCTTCCCACCG
>JAFVYX010000290.1 GCA_017500625.1 Clostridia bacterium
GCCAACTCGATCAACTGGGGGCGCCTTGCTCCCCAGATCGCTTACTACGTGTCCGCCTACTGCGATATGCTTACCGCGGGCTACATTGAGGCCGGAGCCCCCATTGACATCGCCGTGCCGACGGGCAACTTCGGCAACATCTTTGCCGCGTACCTCGCCCGTCTTATGGGCGTGCCGATCGGCCGTCTTATCTGTGCCTCCAACAGCAACAACGTCCTCACCGAGTTTTTGGAGACCGGTACCTACGACCGCAACCGCGACTTCCATATGACGGTCTCTCCCTCGATGGACATTCTCATTTCCAGCAACCTCGAACGCCTGCTTTACCTGGTCGTCGGCCCCGAAAAGACCGCCGAATATATGAAAAAGCTTTCAAATAACGGAGCTTATTCCTTGGCAGAAGAAGAAATTGCCGCGATCAAGAAAATCTTCACCGGTTACTGCTGCAGCGAGGCGGAAACGGCCAAAAATATCCGCACGGCCTTCACCCGTTACGGCTATCTGATCGATACTCACACCGCCGTCGGCTACGGCGCGGCAAGAAAGCACCTGGCCGCCGTCGGCAAGAAAACGCCCATTGTGCTGGCCTCGACCGCCAGTCCTTATAAGTTCGCTCCTGCGGTCTACTCGGCCGTTAAGGGGGAGAACGCTCCCGAGGGAACCGAGGCGCTGCTGGCGCTTGAAAAGGTCTCCTCGACCAAGATCCCCGCGCCCCTGACCGGCCTCGATGAGAAGCCGATCCTGCACGCCGAGACCATTCGCCATGAGGATATGGCCGAGGCGGTCATGCGCTTTGCCGGCATTAATGCCTGACGGCGCACGGCGTATGTACGCGGGCTGAGCCCGCGCGCCGTCAGCGGCAATCTCCCGTGATATCACAGAGAGGGTCGCTTTTGGCCTTAAAGGTAGCGCAGACGGTCTCCGTCACGCTCTCCGCACTGTGAGGGCCGACCGAGATCCCCTTGGCGTGGCACGTGTTATCTTTGCCGTGGTGCACGCACTGCACAGCATCGCAGCTCACGCCCTTCAGCTCCTTGCGGCTGTTTTCCGTATCGGACATGGTATTTCTCCTTTCGCATTAGGGTTCCCCCTTATCTTCCCAACCTTTGGCGTATCCTATACAACACGGAGGTGTTATGTCAACATTCGTAATAGCCGACCTGCACCTCTCGCTGAACGAGGACTGCAACAAGCCCATGGACGTCTTCGGGAGGCGCTGGACGGGCTATGTGGAAAAGCTGGAAAGCCGCTGGCGCGCCCTCGTTAAGGAAGATGATACCGTCATTCTCCCGGGAGATATTTCCTGGGCGCTGACGCTTGAGGACGCCAGGGCCGATCTCACCTTTATCGATCGGCTTCCCGGCCGCAAGTATATCGGCAAAGGGAACCACGATTTCTGGTGGTCCAGTATGTCGAAACTTTGCGCAGCCAAGGACGCGTGGGGCCTGTCCACTTTATTCTTTCTTTACAATAATGCGATCGAGACCGAGGAATACGTTCTGGCAGGCACTCGCGGCTGGTTTCTCGAGGAGGAGGCCGCCGAAAAGACCACCACCGCCGATTTTGAAAAGATCGTGGCAAGAGAGGCCGGTCGCCTTGCGCTCAGTCTTACGGCCGCCGCGGCACTCCCCGGTGCCGATCGGAAGGAAACGCTGGTGTTTATGCATTTTCCCCCCGTCTGGAACGGCCGCGTTGTCACTCCGTTTGTGGAGATCTTGGCAAAGCACGGCATTCGCCGCTGCTTTTTCGGACACATTCACGGTAATTATACGGCCGCCCCACACCTCACTCACGAGGGGATCGAGTTTCATCTCATCTCGGCCGATTTTCTTGACTTCACCCCCCATATCATTTTGCCAAACTGAAAAAAGCGAAATTTGTATATAAAAGTTTGGAATACCGCTTGACATTCGGCGGCGAATGCGGTAAAATAATACGACTAATTAATTCATTTTCAATTTTCTATTTTCGGAGGAAATATCCATGAGTCTTATCAAGAAGGAATTGACAGACAAAAATCTCTACACGCTGACGATCGGTGTTGACAAGGACACCTTTGAGGCGGCTGTCAATAAGGCCTACAAAAAGAACGTCGGAAAGATGAACATTCCCGGCTTCCGTAAGGGTAAAGCCCCCCGCTTTATCATTGAGAAGCTTTACGGCAAGGGTGTGTTCTACGAAGATGCGATCAACGATTGCATTCCCGACGCTTACGAGGCAGCCGTTAAGGAGGCAAAGCTTGACGTTGTCGGCCGTCCCGAGTTTGA
>JAFVYX010000291.1 GCA_017500625.1 Clostridia bacterium
AGAACGAGGGCGATGGGCTGACTCTGCTTTCGCTTATGTACCGCCTCTGTGCCGAGTTTGATCGCATCCGCAAAAAGACCTACTCGCCACGCGATGCGCGTATGCTCGCCGCCAAGGCGCATATGGATGCCCATTTTGCCGACCCCGATTGCCTTGCCGCCGCCGTGGCGGCGAGCGGGCTTTCGGCGCGCCGTTTCGGTGATCTTTTCCGTGCCGCCTTCGATACAACGCCCAACAGATACATAGTGGGGCGTCGGGTCGATCGCGCCGAATCCCTGCTTGAGGCGGGAGGCCTGACCGTGGCTGAGACCGCCGAGCTTTGCGGCTTTTCGGACGTTTACTATTTTTCGAAGGTGTTCAAGCGCGAGACGGGTGTCACTCCAGGAAAGTGGAAATAAGAAAGTCGGACCGTCCCTGCCGTCTGACCGAAATTAATTAAAATTTAACTTTACAAATACCTAAAAGCGGTGTATAATATAATTAATTGTATCATCACGAAAGAAAGGAAGGCTTTCCCCACGAAAGCCGCGGATCCGATCATGAGCTTTCCCGAGCTTGAAGAAAAATTCGTGTCCTCGCAAAAGATATTCGACGGTCACATAGTTTCCCTCACCGTGGACACCGTAACCCTGCCAAACGGCGCAGAGGCCACCCGCGAGGTGGTGCATCACCCCGGCGCGGTCTGCGTCGTCCCCCTCACCGACGAGGGCGAGGTCATCTGCGTGCGACAGTTCAGATACCCATTCTCCCGCGTTACCCTTGAGATCCCCGCAGGAAAGCTGGACTCAAAGAGCGAGGATCCCCGAAAGGCCGCTCTGCGCGAGCTCCGCGAGGAGACCGGTGCCGTCTGCGAGAGCCTTGAGTTCATCGGCGAGCTTTACAGCTCCCCCGCAATCCTCGGCGAGACCATTCATATGTACCTTGCCACCGGCCTCAGCTTCGGCGACTGCGACCCCGACGACGACGAATTTCTCACCGTCGAACGCATCCCTCTCGGCACGCTTGTGGACAAAATAGTTTCCGGCGAGATCTGCGACGCAAAGACCCAGGCCGCCGTACTGAAGACCTACGTTAAAAAGGAGCTCGGCAAATGAAACTTAAGCTTAAATACAACAGAATAATCTTCGTCAGCATGGCGTTTTTCCTGATCCAGCTCTTCTGGCAGTGCTACGACACGCTGATCCCCAAGATCCTTACCGACAAATTCGGTATGTCCCAGACCCTGTCGGGCGTTTTTATGGCTCTCGACAATATGCTGGCCCTCTTTTTGCTCCCGCTTTTCGGCTCGGTCTCCGATAAGTGCAAGTCGCGCTTCGGCAAGCGCACGCCCTTCATCGTCATCGGAACGGTGCTGGCCTGCGTGCTCTTCGTCTCCCTCAGCTTCGCTGATAACTGGCAGCTGACAAACATCGAGGCCGTGTCGGGCGACGATCAGATGGCCGTAAAATCCGAGCTCTATAACGCAGACCTCGGCGATATTACCGACAAGATCCACGAGGAGTACGAGACCGAGGAGGAGTACCTCTCCATTCCCGTCTACACCCTTGACGAAAACGGCGTCGAGACCAAGACCTACACCGAGGAATACAAGGATTTCGTAGTCCCCGCACGCCAAGCCTACGCCTGGCAAAGAACTCTGACTAACCCCGCGCCTATGATCGTTTTCGTGGTGCTTTTGCTTTTTACGCTGGTTTCTATGAGTATTTTCCGCTCGCCCGCCGTTGCGCTGATGCCCGACGTGACCCCGAAGCCCCTGCGCTCCAAGGCTAACGCCGTGGTCAATATGCTTGGCGGTCTCGCAGGCGCCATAGTGCTCGGGCTCGGCATCGTTTTCGGTACCGACGCGGGCAAAAACTCCCTTATGAGCTACACCGTCTTCTTCTCGGTGGTGGCGGGTCTTATGATGATCGCGCTTCTCATCTTTATTTTCACGGTCAAAGAAAAGAAATGGGCTGAGGATGCCCGCCTGATCAGCGAAAAGTACGGGATCACCGACGAGGCCAAGGAGGAAGCCGCCAGACACGGCGACCGTCACCTGTCCGCAGGTGAGCTCCGCTCGCTCATTCTTCTGCTGCTTTCCGTGGCTTTCTGGTATATCGGATACAACTCCGTCACTTCAAAATATTCGGTCTACGCCCCCGAGGTGCTGGGCGTGGGCTTTAACACCACACTGCTTGTGGCAATGGTCGTGGCCTTCGTGGCCTTCGTACCCGTGGCCATCCTTTCCTCAAAGCTGGGGCGCAAAAAGACCATCCTCGTGGGCGTTGGAATGCTCGGCATCTCCTTCCTTGTGGCATCCTTCATCCGTCAGGGCGCGCCCGAGTGGCTGATGTATATCTTCTTCGGCGTGGCCGGCATCGGCTGGGCAGCCATTAACGTCAACAGCTTCCCCATGGTGGTGGAGCTTGCCACGGGCAGTGACGTGGGCCGCTACACCGGACTTTACTACACCGCAAGCATGGCGGCGCAGGCTATTGCTCCCGTTCTCGGAGGCGTTTTCCTCGACTTGATCGGTATGGAGGCAATGTTCCCCTTCGGCTTCGTGGCGGTGGCCGCATCCTTCGTCACCATGATCTTCGTAAAGCACGGTGACGCCAAGCCCACGGCACAGCAGATCATGGACGAGGCAGGCGACGACTAATGTTTATTGAGGTTTATATTATCACCGGCGTGATCGCGTTTCTCTTTTTAGTCTATCTCTTTTTGATCGCGCCGAGATTCAGAAAAAGAAAATTCAAGCTCCCCGAGGGCGGCTACGCCCACAGAGGACTTTGGAATGAAGAACGCCCCGAAAACTCCATGTCAGCCTTCAGGGCGGCGGTGGAGGGCGGCTACGGCATTGAGACCGACGTACGTCTGACAAAGGACGGCGTACCCGTGCTTTTCCACGACGACACCCTGCTCCGCGTTTGCGGCGATGACCGCAGAGTCATCGACTGCACCTATGAGGAGCTGAAGTCCGCGCGCCTCAGCGGCAGCGACGAGGGCATCCCCACCCTTGCCGAGCTTCTCGAGCTGGCGGGCGGCAAGGTGCCGCTGCTCATAGAGCTCAAGGGTGAGGATCTCTGCACCGAGCTCTGCCACGTCATCGCC
>JAFVYX010000292.1 GCA_017500625.1 Clostridia bacterium
GATGCCGATCCTGCCGATCGTCCGCGTGCACGATATCGACGAGGCGATCAAGCTCGCCGTTAAGGCCGAGCACGGCAACCGCCACACGGCACACATGCATTCGAAGAACATCGATCACCTCACGCGCTTTGCCCGTGCGGTGGAGACCACGATCTTCGTCAAGAACGCTCCCTCGTACGCCGGCATCGGCTTCGGTGGGGAAGGTCACGCCACCTTCACCATCGCGGGCCCGACGGGTGAGGGCATCACCTCGGCCAGAAGCTTCACGCGCCTGCGCCGCTGTGTGATGGCGGACAACTTCCGCATCATTTAAGGAAAGGAAGCAACACGATGGAACTTAGCGCACACGACATCGAAAGCATTGTCCGCCAGGTCATCGGCAATCTCGGCGCGGCGGCCCCCGCCGCCTCCGCCGGCATTCCCGCGACCGCCAAGGTGGCGATGCTGACCGATAAGAAGCACATCGAGGTCAAGGAGTTCCCGATCCCCGCGCTCGAGGACGACGATATCCTCGTCCGCGTCGAGGGCTGCGGTGTCTGCGGCACCGACGTCCACGAGTGGAAGGGCGATCCCTTCGGCCTGATTCCCGTCGTCCTCGGCCACGAGGGCACGGGTGAGATCCTCGCCCTCGGTAAGAACGTCAAGACCGACACGGCGGGCAACCCGATCAAGGTCGGCGACAAGATCGTCACCTCGGTCATCTCCTGCGGCGAGTGCAACATCTGCCGCAACCACCCCGCCAACACCAACCTCTGCGACAAGCAGGGCGTTTTCGGCCTCATCGGCCACAACGAGGCCCAGCCCCTGAACGGTTGGTTTGCGAGCCACCTGCTCATTCGCGCCAAGGGCGCGACCTACTTCGTCGTCAACGACCTCGACCTTCAGGAGAGAATGCTCCTTGAGCTGGCCTGCGTTTGCGTTCACGCGCACGCCCGTGCCTGCAAGACGGGGCTTATGAACTTCAACACGAAGGTCCTCATTCAGGGCCTTGGCCCTGTCGGTCTTGTGATGATCTCGGTGCTCCGCGCCGCGGGCATCAACCACATCATCGCCATTGACGGCACGCCGAAGCGCCTCGAGATGGCCAAGCGCATGGGCGCCAAGACGACGATCAACTTCCGCGAGTGCGACACCCTTGAGAAGCGCGTGGAGGCCGTTAAGGCCGCGACGGGCGGCAATGGTGCCGACTTCGCCTTCCAGTGCACGGGCGCTCCGCCCGCTGCTGCGGACATCTACTCCTACATTCGCCGTGGCGGCGGCCTTTGCGAAATGGGCTTCTTCGTCAACAACGGCGAGTACACCGTCAACCCGCACTTCGCCATGTGCAACAAGGAGATCAATCTGGTCGGCTCCTGGGACTACAGCGCGGAGGATTATCCCACGACCATGGCGTTTCTCCGCCAGGCCCGCGAGATGAACATTCCGATCAAGGAGCTGATCACGCACTCCTTCCCGCTGGATAAGCTCAACGAGGCCATGGAGGTCAACGTGTCCCAGCAGGGCATCAAGATCTGCTACGTGGCCGAGTAAGGAGGGCCCTTTATGGCACTCGGAATGATCGAAGTGTACGGCTTTACGACCTCGATCGTGGTGGCCGACCGCGTCGCCAAGGCGGCGGACGTCAAGGTGGTCGCGATCGATAAAAACAAGCCCGCGGGTGGCGACAGCGCCGAGGTCCCGCTGGTGATGGTGGTAAAGTTTGAGGGGAACGCGGGCGCCGTGGAGTCGGCTATGGAGGCCGGCATTACGGAGGCCAAGCGCCGCAACCTCTACATCACCTCAAAGATGATCGCGGGGCAAAGCCCCGAGATCGAGTGGTTTGCCCACCTCGAAGCCACGGGGCGCGACAAGCTGCGCTGAAGACAAAATAAAAAATAAAAAATATTTACTTAAAGGAGATTTTAGTTATGCAGGAAGCACTTGGTATGGTGGAAACGAGAGGCCTTGTCGCCGCGATCGAGGCGGCCGATGCTATGGTCAAGGCGGCCAACGTTGTTCTTATCGGCTCCGAGAAGATCGGTAGCGGACTCGTCAGCGTCATGGTGCGCGGCGACGTCGGTGCCGTGAAGAGCGCTGTGGAGGCCGGCGGCGCCGCCGCGGGTCGCCTCGGTGAGGTCGTTGCCACGCACGTCATTCCCCGCCCCCACAACGACGTTGAGAAGCTTCTCCCCTCGCTGAAGTAAGAAGCACCCTTATGGAAAAAGCGATCGCGTTGCTCGAGGTACAGGCGCTGGTCGCCGCCATTGCCGGCTTAGATGCCATGGTCAAGGCGGCTGACGTCCGTCTCATTCACGTCGAGAAGCGCCTTGGCGGACGACTGGTGACCGTGGTCGTTGAGGGCACGGTCTCCGCGGTGGAGGCAGCGGCTGCGGCCGGTGCCGCCGCCGCCGCAAAGGTCGGAAACGTAAAGCTTTGTGAGGTCATCGCCCGTCCGCATCCCGACGTCATGCGGTTCCTTTATACCGATTGACGGGATCCCCCGCCTCGGTCGAGGCACCGCGCCCCCTCGGGGGCACCCACTTACGCATCATAGCGCTTGGCGCTTATGATAAAAAATTTAGTCCAATAATTTTACGGAGGATATGAAAATGGAAGCTCTTGGCATGGTTGAAACCAGAGGTCTTGTTGCCGCGATCGAGGCGGCCGATGCTATGGTGAAGGCTGCAAACGTCGTTCTCGTCGGCTCTGAGAAGATCGGTAGCGGGCTCGTCAGTGTCATGGTGCGCGGCGATGTCGGTGCCGTCAAGGCCGCCGTCGAGGCCGGTGGCGCCGCCGCCGGTAAGCTCGGTGAGGTCGTTGCCACGCACGTCATTCCTCGTCCCCACACGGACGTGGAGAAGCTCCTTCCCAAGATCTGAGATCTCGGAAAGGTGTCGCCGTAAGGAGCGCGGGTCGCTCCTTGCGGCGCCCCCACGGGGGGCGTCACGCGGACGCAAAACGCATACTTATGTCGCAAAAACCGTAATTTTGTAAACAATACCTCGCAATTCTACGAGGTTTCCTATACACACTCTTGCAAGGAGACGATCCTATGGAGCTGAATGAAAAAACCGTAACCGCCCTTGTCGCCCGTATCGTGGCCGACCTGCAGGGCCCCGTGGCCGACGTGCCGATCGGAGTTTCCAACCGTCACATTCACCTGACGCAGGAGGACGTGGAAACGCTGTTCGGTAAGGGCTACGAATTAGAAAAGATCAAGGACCTGAAGCAGCCCGGGCAGTACGCCTGCCGTGAGACGCTCACCATCGTCGGGCCCTCGATGCGCCCCATTGAGGGCGTGCGCGTCCTCGGTCCCGTCCGCCGCCGCTCGCAGGTCGAGATCTCGCGGACCGATTCCTTCCAGCTGAAGGTCAAGCCCCCCGTCCGTGAATCGGGCGACCTTGACGGCTCGGCTCCCATCACCATCATCGGGCCGCGCGGCACCGTCACGCTTCCCGAGGGGTGCATCATCGCCAACCGCCACATTCACATGGGGCTTTCGGACGCCGCCCGCTATGGCGTGATCGACGGTGACTACGTCACGGTCGACGCGCTCTCGGGCAAGCGCACCCGTTGGTATGACGTGCAGGTGCGCGTCAGCGATGCCTTTGTGCTTGAAATGCACGTGGATACCGACGACGCCAACGCGGCGGGCATCGGCAACGGCGCTCTCGTCAGCATCGTGAAAGAATAATTTTGAGAGGAAAACCGACATGATCAAAGGAATTGTGGTCAGCCATATCGTATCCACCAAAAAGCAGGACTCGCTCATCGGGAGCAAGTTCATGGAGGTGCGCGTCCTCGAAAACGATATCCCCACCGAGAAGTACCTCGTTGCCGTTGACAGCGTGGGTGCCGGCATCGGTGAGGTCGTCCTTGTCACGCTCGGCTCCTCGGCGCGTCTCGCCCTGGCGGACGTCAACTCTCCCGTGGACGCGGTCATCGTGGGTATTGTGGACTGATAAAGCGCTATGACTCCCGATATCAAGTCCCTCATGCGGGAATGCGGCCTTGTCGGTGCGGGCGGCGCGGGCTTTCCCTCGTACGCCAAGCTTGGCGAGGGGGCCGATACCCTCATCATCAACGCCTCGGAGTGTGAGCCGCTTCTGCACACCGATTACGAGATCCTCCGTCAGCACCTCGATATGGTGGTGGCGGGCGCCGAGCTGATCGCCGAGGCGCTCTCGATCCCGCGTGTCATTCTCGCCGTCAAGGAGCATACCTCGCACGGCCTCGGCCTTACCGCCGATGAGGCCTTCGGCAAGCGCACGCGCGTCTTTCTTCTGCCCAATATGTACCCGATGGGCGACGAGATCACCCTCATCTACGAGGCCACGGGGCGTCTCGTGCAGCCCTCGTCTCTCCCCATCAGCGTCGGCGTGATCGTCTATAACGCCGAGACCGTTTATAACTATTACCGCGCCGCCGCCCTCTCCGAGCCCGTGACCGACAAGTGGCTCACCGTGGCGGGCGACATCAGCGATAACCGCGCCTTTGTCGTGCGGGTGCCCGTCGGCACGCGCGTTGCCGATCTTCTCGCCACGCTCGACGTTCCCGTGCCGAAGAC
>JAFVYX010000293.1 GCA_017500625.1 Clostridia bacterium
ACCGGTCCCAGCATCATCTGCTTGAA
The DNA here is from genome assembly GCA_017500625.1 of Clostridia bacterium. Next base: position 27 of record JAFVYX010000293.1, read on the forward strand.
CCACACCCGGCTGATTTCCGGTATGGTTCCGCATTTGTCATATACCGCATTGACAAGAGCAGTGGGATAGATGCGGGGTTCTTCGAATCTCGGCTCCAGAGCGGCGGGAATGGGCTCCTTCGGCTTCTGGGGAGCAGTCGCCGCAGTCATAATCGAACTTGCCTTGGCGGCGTTGAGCTTGGAGATGAGATCGCGGGGCAGAACGATGTTGTTGGAGAAGGGATTGACCACAATCCCGAGCGCCTGCCCTCTGGTATCCCGGAAGATCACTTCAAAATCCTTCAGAGAGCGGACGATGTATTCTCTCCGGTCGGTTTCCTTCATCGGCAGCTTCATCGCTTCTTCATGATCGGTAAAGACCGGGAAGAACGCCTTGCCGTCCGGGGTGTTGATCATGACAAGGCGAACCTGTCATTCTTCTCGCGGTGGCGATCTACTCGCTCTGCCTTGGGGACGGCGTGCGCGAGGGGCTCAACTTCTACCTGAATCCCGATTTCTCGGCCGTCACCTTCTCGTCGGTCCTCGCCGCGATGGGCCAGGCCTTCTTCTCGCTCTCGCTCGGTATGGGCACGATGATCGCCTACGGCTCCTATACGGGCAAGGAGATCAACACGGTAAAGTCCACCGCCATGATCTGCATCTTTGATACCCTCGTGGCGCTTCTGGCGGGCCTGGCCGTCTTTCCCGCCGTGGCGCACTTCGATCCCTCGCTTCTTGAAAAGGCGCAGGGCGTCGGCCTGATGTTCAGCATTCTGCCCGAGGTCTTCGCCTCGATGAGCGCCCTCGGTCAGATCGTCTCCTTCCTCTTCTTTGCCATGATCGCCATTGCGGCACTCACCTCGGTCGTCTCGCTTGTCGAGGTCGTCACCCAGCTCATCATTCAGCGCTTCCGCATCGATCGCCGCCGTGCCGCCCTCATCGTGACGCTTGCCTGCTTTGCCGTGTCGATCCCCGTCGGCATCTCGCTCGGCCGCGTCGGCATTATGGAGGAGGCGGGGCTTTCGGTCTTCGGTATGGATCTGCTCACCTTCTTTGATGAGGTCACCAACACCGTTCTGATGCCCGTCTGTGCCTTCTTTGCCTGCCTCGCGGTCGGCTGGCTCATCGGCCCGCGCCGTGCGATGGAGGAGATGGAGGACGGTGCCACGCGCCTTGGCGTCCTCAAAAAGATCTTCCCCGTGATGGTACGCTTCGTCACCCCCGCCCTGATCCTTGTGGTCGAGGTCGGCGGCGTGATTTCCAAGATCCGCGCGGGGCAGTGGTTCGTCGTGGTCGCGGCCTACCTGCTCCTCGCTCTGGCGGCGGGTGCGTACTTCCTCTTCTTCAGGAACAAGGAAACAGGCACGAATGCTGACGAGACCCTCTGAAGTCAAAAGGGAGCCAACGGCTCCCTTTTCCTTTTCCGCCTTGCATAAATCCACTTTTTGCAAACCGCAAGGATAAGAAGTGGCAATTTACATTTCGTGGCGTTTGCGGTATAATGAAGGTAGAACACAAAAAAGGAGAACGTCATGAAGACCTTTACCGTAGATAAGCTGACCGTTAAGATCGAAAAGAGCCGCACCGCCATGGGCGCCCTCGCCGCCGCCGAGATCTCCGCAAGGATCCGCGCCCTGCTCGAGGAGCGCGAGTACATCAATATGATCTTTGCCGCCGCCCCCTCGCAGAATGAGGTGCTGGCCTCGCTCGTCGCCGACAAGTCGATCGACTGGACGCGCGTCAACGCCTTCCATATGGACGAGTACATCGGCCTTCCCAAGGACGCTCCCCAGCGCTTTGGCAACTTCCTTTCCGAGCATATCTTCTCTCTTGTCCCCTTCCGCTCGGTCAATTACATCGATTCGGCCAACGATGCCGAGGCCGAGTGCCGCCGCTACACCGCCCTTCTTGAAAAGTACCCGACCGACATCGTGGTCATGGGCATCGGTGAGAACGGCCACATCGCCTTCAACGACCCCGGCGTTGCCGACTTCAACGATCCCGTGGCGATCAAGCCCGCCAAGCTTGACGACGTCTGCCGTATGCAGCAGGTGCACGACGGCTGCTTCGCCGCGATCGATGAGGTGCCGACCCACGCCTTCACCCTCACCTGCCCGACCCTCGTCAAAGCCACCTACAAGTTCTGCATCGTTCCCGCTCCCACCAAGGCCGCAGCCGTTGCCGCTATGCTCAAAGGCCCGATCACGGACGAGTGCCCCGCCACTCTCCTTCGCACGGTGGAGGGAGCGGTGCTCTATCTGGAGCCCGACTCCGCCTCCTCGCTTGTGTAAATTCCGCAATACGTCGTTGCTCCTGCGATACTCGGCTTGGCGTATTGTTATACGCCGTCGCCTCCGTTTCTCGGTGCGCCTAGTCTTGCGAAATTTCCACGGCGCGAGGTCGCTTGCATAAATTCCGCCATACGTCGTTGCTCCTCCCCGCGGATATGGTCGAAACGGGCGCGCGTTGTCACTTGCTTCGTTTCTCCCTATCCTTGGGGTATCGCTTCACAAAAACGCCGCACTGTGGCGTTTTTGCTTGCTCACCCGATCTGCGCGATTTCTGCGGCGCGAGGGCTCCTCGCTCTGCATAAAAAAAGAGAGTCACGCGTGTGACTCTCTTTTTTTGTTTTCCCTTACCGCTTCTTCCAAAGCTCCGTTACACGGAGAAGCACGGGGCTCAGAACGATGTTGACAAGCAGCTCAAAGATGAAGTTGAGCCCGACAAAGGCGATTATCAGGTAGGCGAAGACCGAGTATCCCTTGACCGCGGCATCCGAGGACACGGTGTCCATAAAGAAGATAAGACAGCCGATGAGGAAGATGCCCGTGTTAACGACGGGTGCGACCACGGCGCTCACCACCATGGCAGCGTAGCGGTTGCTCGCCTCAAGGAGCTTGTAGACAAGGCCCGCGCAAAGGCCTGCGGCCACGCCCTTCACCAGCACAGTCACCACGGTGCCGAGGACGTTGAGGCCAAACCAGAACGCGGCGTCCGCCGTCAGGAAAAAGACAAGGCCCGAAACACCGCCAAGCCACGCGCCGCCCCACGGCCCGAGCAAGGCCGCGCCCAGTACCACGGGGACGAGGGTCAGGGAGATCGAGGCAGAACCCCCGATCTTGATAAAGCCGCCGAAATAAGAAAGCACGGCGACAAGCGCGGTGAGGAGCGCCGTCAGCACCAGCTTTTCGGTCTGTGCGTTGATTCGTCTTGCTTGCATGGGAGTCACCTCAAAAAACATTTTTTTACAGTATAGCACTATCCTCCAAAAAAGTCAAGAAATGCGAGGAAATTTTTCCGCCGCCCCTCTTGACAACGGCCGAGCGGTGTGCTATACTGTGTCCATGAAAACCGCATAGAAGTCAGGGGTGCCCCTCGGGGCTGAGATGGCGTGAGCCGAACCCTTCACCTGATCCGGATAATGCCGGCGTAGGGAGATTTCCATAAAGCTTCAACCGAGGATAGGAAGCCGCACGGAGATTTCCGTGCGGTTTTTAAATTTCTTATCGGAGGTTACCTCTATGCACCGTACCCACGTCCGCGCGCTCACCGAGAGCGCCATTATGCTCGCGCTTGCCGTCGCCCTCAGCTACGTCAAGCTTTTCCAGCTGCCGTTTGACGGCTCGATCACCCTCTTCTCGATGCTTCCCATTTGCCTCATCGCGATCAAATGGGGGCTTGGTTGGGGACTTGGCACCGCCTTCACCTACTCCTGGTTCCAGATCCTGCAGGGTGGCGTCTTTGCCTGGGGCCTGACCCCCGGGATGCTCGTGGCCTCGCTTTTCCTTGACTATCTCCTTGCCTTCACCGTCCTCGGCCTTGCGGGCCTCTTCCGCCGCCACGGTACCCTCGGCATGGTGGCGGGCGTGGCCCTGGTGTGCGCGCTCCGCTTCCTTGTCCACTTTATCGCGGGCGTGGTCCTTTGGGCCAACCTTGAGGAATTCGTCGCCTTCGGCCATGAGTGGGTCGGCCGTCCGTGGCTCTATTCGCTCTGCTATAATGGCGTCTATATGCTGCCCGAGACGGTTTCGACCACCCTCGCCGCCTTCTTCCTCTTCCGTCTCCCCCAGCTCCGCCCGTATCTTTTGCCCGTCAAGGGGAAATGATCCTCGTCCGGAACAACCGAACCACTCGCAAGGTTTTCTTTACAAAAAAGCCGCCCGCAGGCGGCTTTTTTGCTACTGCCAAAAGAAAAAGGAGCCGTTAGCTCCTTTTTTTGTGTGTTATTCCTC
>JAFVYX010000294.1 GCA_017500625.1 Clostridia bacterium
CCGACAGCGTTCCGCCCTACGATCCCGCCAGCATCGTCCCCTGCCATTACAATTATGACGGAAAGTATTGTTTACTTTCTTGGTCGCCAACGGCGGGTATGGCGCTCAAATGGTTCAAAAACGCGCTGTGTGAGGACTTTTCCTTTCCCGCGCTTGACACCCTGGCCGAGGGGTGGCTCCCGGCTCGGACGGGGTGACCTTCCTGCCCTACCTTTGCGGCTCCACGATGCCAAAGTACAATCCCGCGGCTCGCGGCAGCTTTACGGGGCTCACCACCGAGCATACCCGCGCCCACTTTGTCCGTGCGGTGATGGAGTCGGTCTCCTGTATGCTCCGCGCGAACTTAGAATACCTCTCCTTGGAGGCGACCGAGATCCGTGCGATGGGCGGCGGCGCGCAGAGCCCGCTCTGGTGCCAGATGAAGGCCGATATGACGGGTGTGCGCCTCCTCACCCTCAAAAACAAGGAGACGGCCTGCCTTGGTGCCGCGATCCTTGCGGGCGTCGGCACGGGCGTGCTTCCCTCGGTCGAGGCGGCGGCGGCCATGATCGCCACCGATAAGGCCTACGAGCCCACCGCCACCGATTACACCGAATGCTATGAGCGCTTCCTCTCGTATGACGCGCTCCTCAACAAATAAAAAAGGAGAATATTTATGGGAAAGATCGGATTTGTCGGCTTTGGGGAGGTCAACACCCCCATCGACATCATTGTGAGAAAATGCAAGAAGGCCGAGGCCGAGCTGCTGGCCGAGGGGCTTTCGCTCGTTTCGGTGTACCCCGTCACCGACGATTATGAGGAAAAGGACGTGAGAAGGGCGGTGGCCGCGCTGAAGACCGAGGAGCTTGACGCTCTTGTCGTCTGCATTGCGGGCTGGATCCCCACCCACGCCGTTGTGAAGGTGACCGAGCATTTCCGTGAAAAGCCGATCGTGCTTTGGGGCCTTTGCGGCTGGATCGAGGACGATGGCCGCCTTGTCACCACGGCGGATCAGGCGGGCACCACCGCCATTCGCAAGACCTTCTACGATCTTGGCTATACCTTCAAGTACGTCTACGATATCATCGGTAAGCCCTCGGGTGCCGCCCGCGTGGCACGCTACGCCACCGCCGCCATGGCCGCCGCGCGTCTCCGCCACTCCCGCGCGGGTATGGCGGGCTACCGCGACATGAACCTGTACGGCACGCAGGCCGACGGCCCCTCCTTGAAGCGTGTGGTCGGCACCGAGATCGAGACCTTTGAGATGCTGGAGCTCTACCAGCGCTATGAGCGCGTGACGGCCGAGGAGAAGCAGGCGGTCATCGACTCAGCGATGTCCAAATGGAAATTGCTGAAGCCCGCCGCCCGCGAGAGCATGGAAAAGGCCGCGGGCTACTATCTCGCCGCCCGCGCGATCTGCGAGGAGCGCGGCTATGAGGCGATCTCCCTGAAGGACGTGGACGGTATGAAAAAGCTCCTCGGCTTCCCGCCCGCCCCGATCTTTATGCTCCTTGCCGATGAGGCGGGCCTCGCCACCGTTCCCGAGAACGACTGTCTTGGCAACGTCACCCAGCTGATGGTGAAGTACCTCACGGGACAGGCGGCGCCCTACCTGGAGTTCTACGAGTTCTTTGAGCACAGCGTCCTTGCGGGCGTGCCCGACTACGTTCCCGCCGCCGTCGTTGACGGGGACGTCACCGTGATGCCCGCCGCGTTTGGCGAGCTGTCCGAGGGCATTCTCAACGTCAGCCGCGTGAAGGGCGGAGAGCTGACGATGTGCCGCCTCACCGCGATCGACGGCGAGTACTATATGCATATGGTGAATGGCTTTGGCAAAACGCCGCCGAAGTGGGAGGAGGCCGGCTGGACGCAGCCCGCGCCCCAGCTCCCCGGTCTTGAGATCGAGCTTGACGACGTTCCCGCCTTTGCCGAGAAGGTGATGTGCCAGCATTATGTCATCGCGTACGGCGACCAGCGAGAGCTCATCGAGGATCTCTGCGCGATCCTTGGCATTGAGGTCATCTGACAAAAAGCAACGCCTTTTGAGGTAGGGATATGATACAGCGGCAGTTCGCTACCGCCCGTGCGGGGCGTCTCGTCTTTCTTTGTATCTTGCTCGGCTACACCGTGGTCTCGATGAGCAAGTCTACCTTCGCCTCGGCGATGGTGTTCATCGTCAGCGAGGGGACGCTTACAAAGCTGGAGACGGGGAACATCACCTCGGTCTTTTACGTCAGCTACGCTCTTTTGCAGATCGTTGGCGGCGTGGCGGTGGACCGCTTCCGTCCCGAGCGCTTCATGACGATCGGTCTTGTCGGTGCGGGGCTTTGCAACCTTGTGGTGTATTTCACGCAGAATTATGCCGTGCTGCTCATCACCTGGGCCATAAACGGCGCCCTGCAGTTCGGCATCTGGCCTGCCGTTTTCAAGATCTGCACCACCATGCTGCAGCCAAAGCAGCGCGAGTCCTCGCTGGCGGTGGTGCTGTCCTGCCTGCCCGTTGGCACCCTCATCGCCTTTATTCTGGCGGCGCTGGTCGCGGATTGGCGCACAAGCTTTCTTATCTCGGCCGCGGCGCTCTTCCTTTCGGCTCTTGTGTTTTCGGTGGGCTTTGCCGCCCGCCGCCCCGACATCGTTGAGGTGGAGGTAAAGGCCCCTGCCGCAAGGAAGGACAAGGAGAGGCCGACGGTCGGCGTTTACGGCTGGCTCGTTGCCAGCGGCCTCATCTTCGTCCTTGTCATCGCCTTTTTGCGGCAGGCCCTGGAAAACGGCTTCCGCTCGCTGACGCCCACCATGATCGCCGAGAGCTACGAGAGCGTCTCGCCCTCGCTCGCCACGGTCCTGAACCTCATCATTCTGGTAGCCAGCGCGGGGGCGAAAGGGTGAGAACACTTCACCCGAAGAACAAAAAAGAGCCCATCCTTTGAAAACGCAATCACTCTTGTCGAGAAAAATAAGAGGTGTCGCAGTTTTGCAACACCTCTCATAGTTCTCTTATTTGATCTCTTGTTCCAACCCTACAAACAGTTTCGAGTTGAAGAACTCGTTGATTGTAATACCCAAGCCGTCACAAAGTTTCTTAATTGTCGAAACGGTTGTGCTGTTATTACGGCCGCTGACGATATTGTTCACAGTAGATTGTGTCACGCCGCTAATGCCGCATAACTTATTGATAGAAATATCGTGTTCTTGACAAAGCTCGATAATTCTCTGCCGGATTGCTTCACCGATGGTCATGGGTATCACCTCTTTTCTACCTAAAGAATACCCATTTCCTCTTGCAAAGATTACCCCTTTTGAGTTAAAATAACTCAAAAGGGGTAATGATATGAAAAGATGCTTTTTTATAGGGCACCGATATGCAGACTTTTCGATCTATGATCGACTGTATCAAGCGGTTGAAGCGGCAATAGCGAAAGGCGTGACGGAATTTATTGTTGGGCATTACGGTGCGTTTGACCGATTGGCGGCAAAAGCGGTAAAGCAGGCAAAGAAAACACATGAGGTACGGTTAGTTATGCTCCTGCCGTATCATCCGGCATTGCGACCGATGGAACGGCCGGAGGGGTTTGATGCGTTTTTCTATCCGTCCGGCATGGAAAGGGTACCGTTGCGTTTAGCGATCGTACAAGCGAATCGACGGGTGGTGGAAGAGGTGGATTATGTGATCGCATACGTGCGGCACGGATCGGGAAATTCGGCAAAGATTCTGAATTATGCAGAAAGATTGAGCCGAAAAAAGACGATGCAAATTTATAATATAGGCGAAGAAAAGGAGCAAGCGTAATGCTTGCTCCCTTTTGTTAGGAAAACACGGGGCGTTATTCGGTTCGAAGAGCCACGACGGGGTCTTTGCGAGCGGCGCTTCGCGAGGGGATGATGCCGGCCAACAGCGTCAGCTCCATGCTGATGAGAATGAGTATGACGGCCACCTCGATCGGCAAGACGGCGCTCAGATTGGGAATGCCGGTCAACGTCTGAATGATGGCATTGATAGGAATGCACAGCAGATAGGTCAGCCCCACGCCGACCAGACCCGAGGCAAAGCCGATGATAAGGGTCTCGGCGTTGAACATGCTCGACACGTTGCGCTTGCTGGCGCCGATGGCGCGCAGGATGCCGATCTCCTTGGTGCGCTCCTGCACCGAGATGAGGGTGATGAC
>JAFVYX010000295.1 GCA_017500625.1 Clostridia bacterium
ATGGCTCAACCCGAGTTTGCCGAGGCCATCTTCCGTGCCTGTCACGATCGGGGCTTTAGCACCGCCATCGAGACCACGGCCTTCGCCGAGCGGGACGTGGTGGCTCGTCTCATCCCTCACATTGACCACGTCATGATGGACATCAAGCACGTGGACAGTGAAAAGCATAAGGATTTCACGGGACGGCCGAACGAGCTGATCCTTGAAAACGCCAAAAAGCTGGCTTTGCGCCTTGGCCCTCGCCTCATCATTCGCGTGCCCGTGGTACCCACCTTCAACGCCACAGAGGCCGAGATCCTGGCGATCGCCCGCTTTGCCGACGCACTCCCGGGCGTTGAGCGCATTCACCTTTTGCCATATCATCGCCTCGGCATGGACAAGTACGCCCGCCTCGGGCGCCCTTACACCATGGCGGGCATCGTCCCCTCGCCCGCCGGCCTTGTCGAGGGCTTTTGCGAGACCGTCCGCCGCGAAACGTCGCTTGAGTGTATCCTTGGCGGCTGAAGCATTCAAAAAAATAAAAAGAGGTATTCGTTAACGAATACCTCTTTTTGTATGCGGTGTGCTACGTCAGAAATCGACCTTCCAGTCCTCGTCCCACGGGTAACGAATGCGGAGGATCTCGCCGTTGCGCTTTGCCGACTCCTCGGCATAAATACCGGGAATGGTCATCGCCAACCCTTCCTTCAGAGAGATCGGCGCGGGGAGCCCCTCGCGGAGCGCCGTATAGACCTTCAGGAGCATAACGTAGTCCATACCGCCGTGGAAGCGGCTGATCGAGGCGTTGTTCTCGTAGCCGGGGGGCATATACTCGCCTGTCATCTCGCGTAGAGCGTTGTTCTCCTCCTTTGTGGAGTTGTAGCGGATCATCGGCTTACCGAAGCGGTCGATGCGCTCCACGTACCCTTCGGAGCCAAAGACGCGATAGTTGTGGTAACCGATCTCGGCACGGCAGCGTCCGTTTCTCTGGAAGCGGACGATCACGCCGGAGTCAGTCTGAAACTGGGCGCTCTGCATATCCGTCTTGTCGGCTTCAAGATAATCGTCAACGGGGGAGCGGCCGTGGCAGGAGAAGCAGGACACCTTACGGAGCGGCTCATCGAGAATGGTAAGCAGCGGCCCGAGGGAATGCGTGCAGTAGCGGATCGGGGAGAGGAGCTTTCTCCATTCCCCGTTCTCGTTGAGAATGCGCTCAACAGGAGAGCCGGGGAGCCACCAGTGAATGTATTCGGCCTCCATGGCAAAGGGTTCGCCGAGAAGCCCGCGCTTGTAGAAATCCTTCAGAAACACCGTGAACTTCTGCTCGTTCGGGTTGGCACCGACCGAGATCATCGCCGTCGACCTCTCGGCGGCACGCCAAAGATCCTCGGCCTCCTCGAGACTTGCCACCACGGGAATGTCGGTCAGGACGTTGATGTTGCGCTCGAGCGCCTTGATGATGAATTTGGCGTGGATATCGGCCCCCGTCTCCACAATGACAAGGTCAAGCCCTGCCTCGTCCAGCATCGTCTCATAATTCTCGTAAAAGACGGTGTCGGGATAATCCTTTCCAAAGGCCACCTCGCGCGTATCGGCGGTCTCGGAATCAAACCAGTTGCGGCGATACTTGTCGCACACCGCTACAAGCTTAACGTACTCAAATGCATCGCAGGACAGCATCGCCATCGCTCTGCCGCGATGCCCAAGCCCCACAATGCCCAGACGGATCTCTTTCATAGCGCACCTCATTTTCGTATTTTTGGTTTCTCACTACAGCGATTATAGCACAAAAAACTTCTGTATAAAATGGAAAAATCCCTCTTATGAGGGATTTTTCTTGATTTTAATCAAATTCGGCCTTCCAGTCGGCGTCCCACGGATAGCGGATACGCAGGACCTCGCCGCCGCGGCGCGAGGACTCCTCGGCATAGATGTCGGGAAGCGTCATGCATAGCCCCTCACGGAGAGAGATCGGGGCGGGGCGACCGTCGCGCAAGGCGGTAAATACATGGTCGAGCATGGCGTAGTCCATACCGCCGTGAGAGAAGGAGGCGGTGGGGTTGTTCTCATAGCCGGGAGGCATAAATTCTCCCGAGATCTCGCGCAGGGCGTTGTTCGCCTCTTTGGTGCTGTTGTAGCGGATCACGGGCTTTTCCATTCGATCCATGCGCTCCACGTAGCCCTCGGTGCCAAAGACACGGTAGTTGTGGTGGCCGATGGCCGCGCGGCAGCGACCATTCCGCAAAAAGCGCACAATGACGCCGGAGTCGGTCTGGAATTGGGCACTCTGCATATCGTAATGCACGGCTTTCCCACCGTAATCGTTGGGTGCGGCCTTGTCAAGGCAGGAAACGCAGGACACGGTACGGAGCGGTTCGTCCAGCACCGTGAGCAGCGGTCCCAGCGAATGTGTGCAATAGCGGATCGGCACCAGCAGTCGCCGCCAATCGCCGTTTTCATTCAGTATGCGATGCTCGTTCGATGTGGGAAGCACCCAATGAATGTACTCGGCCTCCAGGCAATAGGGATTGCCGAGAAGGCCGCGCTTGTGGAAATCCTTTAGAAAGAGGGTGAACTTCTGCTCGTTCGGATTCGCCCCGACCGAGATCATCGCCGTGGATTCCTCAGCGGCGCGCCAAAGCGCCTCGGCCTCCGCAAGACTCGCCACCACGGGAATGTCGGTCAGGACGTTGATGTTGCGGCGGAGCGCCTTGATAATGAATTCAGCGTGGATATCGGCCCCCGTCTCCACAATGACCATATCGAGGGCGGCCTCGTCCAGCATTGTCTCATAATCCTCGTAAAAGACCGTGTCGGGGTAGTCTTTACCAAAGGCCACCTCTCGTGTCTCGGCCGTCTCGGAGTCAAACCAGTTGCGGCGAAGCTTATCGCACACCGCCACGGGCTTTACGTAATCAAAGCCGCGCGCCGAAAGAGTCAGCATGCCGCGTCCGCGGTGACCAAGCCCGACAACGCCTAAGCGGATCTCTTTCATAGAAAGCACCTCTTTTCTGATATCTACTGCGATTATAGCATAGCAGAGGAAAGTGGAAAAGGGAAAAATCCCATATCATAGCTTGGAAAACGGCTATTATTCCGCATTGCTCCCGGCGGCCCGACGTTGCTCCCGCCGCTCTGTCACGTAGTGACGTGGCGTTTTGCCGTAGGCCTTCTTAAATACCTTGGAGAAATAAAGCGGATCGTAATATCCCACAGCCGCGGCGATCTCGGCGATGCCGACCATGCCCTTATCCATACATTCCTTGGCGTAGGCAAGGCGGCGCCGCGTTAAGTAGGTGTTAAAGTTCTCCCCTTGATGCTTTTTAAAAAGATGTGAGAGATACTTTTCGGTATAGGAGAAGAGATCGGCGATCTTGCGGAGAGAGAGGTCGGGATCGGTGAAGTTGTTGTTGATGTATGTGAGGATATTATCAAAGGCGGGAGTATTGCGGTCGGGAGGGAAACGGTACCCCTCGTCGGGGTGGAAGAAGGAGAGGGTGTAATACAGCACACTCTCGGTCAGCATGTTCGCATTGACGTGATTGATTCGGCGAATACAGCCCTGCCAAAATTCGATCAGCCGCTCAAACCCTTGAAACGCAAAGTATTCTTTACGTATACCGCATTTCTCCAGCAGCTCTCCCGCACCATCACCGAAAAAAGTGATGTACATATAGGAAAAGTCGCGGCTACCGTTTATGTAATAAGGGGTTTGCGGATAGGTGAAAAAGAGCGAGCCCTCCCGCACGGAATAGGCGGTCTTACCGAGAGTGACCTCGGCTGTTCCGCGCGTCACAAGGTAGAGAGTATAGAAGAAGGATTCGAAGGGCTGCTCCATTTTATGGAACTCCGCCTCATAAACGAAATAGACGGTGTCCAGGCGCTTTTGCGTCGGTTTATCCGGCATCAGCTGACAGATGCTGCTCATATGCCGTCTCCTTTCCCTTGACGTTTTCTTCATTATAACACAGAACTTGCAGAAAAACCAGACGAGTGGGCTAAAGTTGAGAAAAAGCAATGTAATAGGATAGAAAACGGAATTTTTGCTGTTTACAAGGAAAAAGGAATATGGTATGATAGTGGTAAGCCCCCACGGAGGGCAGCATTTTCGCGCAACGCGTAAAGAAGGAGCCGATATGAGCGTTATCATCGAAAACTCTACCGTTCGCCTCGTCCTTTCGGACGATGCCAAGCCCCAAAGTCTTCTCCATAAGCCGACAGGAGAGGAGCTGCTTGCCTCGGGAAGCGAGGTCTCGATGTTTTCGGTCACGCAGGAGCGTCCCTATAACAATGAGATCAAGCTTGTTTATATGAACCAAAGGACCACGTATCCCGCCAACAGCGTAAGGCGTGACGGCGATATGCTGACGGTGGGCTTTGAGCTGGCCCCCTACCGCGCCCTTGTAGAGGTCAAGGAGACCGAGGAGTATTTTACCTTTACCCTTCGCGGCTTTGACGTTGGGGAAAAGGACTATGAAGGCCTCAAAATGCAAACGCCCCCCGCCGTGGAATTCCGCCTCATTCAGCTTCCCGTTCGTGAGCGGGATAATTACGGCCGCTGGCTGAACGTGATGTGGGATAAGAGCGTGGCCGCCGCCGTTGTGGCCGCCTGCCCCCGCACCATCGTTGATGCCGACCGCCGCGTGGGCTACCGCGTGATGCACGCAAGCGCCATGAAGTCGATCAAAATGATGAACGCCTCGGCGGCGCTCATCGTCTCCGAGACCGCCACGCTTATGGATAAGATCGACGTCATGGAGCGCGACCTCGGCCTGCCGCTTGGTGTAGAGTCTCGCCGCGATCCGCGCACCCACGGCTCGATCTACTGGACAAGCAGCGCCACCCCCCTGAACATCGATGAGCACATCGCCCTCTGCAAGGCGGGCGGCTTTACCTCGATGATGCTGTATTATCCTTGCATTTATCAGTCGCGTGGCTACGAATGGCTGGGCGACTATCGTTACCGCCCCGAGTATCCCGAGGGCGCCGAGAGCGTCCGCAAGATGCTCAAAAAGATCACCGATGCGGGGATCCTCCCCGGCCTCCACGTGCTGGCCACTCATATCGGCCTCGGCTCGACCTACGTGCGCCCTGTCGTTGACCACCGCCTCCGCATCAAAAAGCATTTCACTCTGGCCAAGCCCCTCTCCCTCGACGATACGACGATCTACGTTGAGCAGGACCCCTCCGAGCTTGTGATGGAGCCCAAGTGCCGCGTCCTCAACTTCGGCGGTGAGGCCATCTCCTACGAGAGCTACACCACCGAGCCCCCCTATCGCTTTGAAAATTGCCATCGCGGTTGGCTCAACACCAACAAAAAGGAGCACCCCCTCGGTGAGATCGGCGGTCTTCTTGACATCAGCGAGTACTGCGCGATCAGCACCTACCTCGACCAGGATTCCTCGCTTCAGGACGAGATCGCTGATAGGATCATGGAAGCGTTCAACCAGGGCTTCCGCTTTATGTACTTTGACGGCGCCGAGGGAACCAGCGAGCCGTTCGGCTACACCGTCTCTCTCGCCCAGTACAAGCTTTATAAAAAGATGGACCCCGCCCCCGTCTTCTGCACGGGCGCTGCGAAAACGCACTTCGGCTGGCATATGCTCTCGGGCGGTAACGCCTTCGACCTGTTCCCGACCGATATCTTCAAGGCAATGATCGACAAATACCCCGTGCCCGCCGCGGCCGAGCTCAGGAAGGATTTTACCGTCGTCAACTTCGGCTGGTGGAAGTTCTTCCCGGACACCCAGCCCGACACGCATGAGTACGGCGTCAGCCGCGCGGTGGCGTGGGATTGCCCCGTGACTGTGATGATGAATCTTACCGAGGTGAAAAAGAACCCCCGCTATCCCGATGTTCTCGAGGCCGTGCGCCGTTGGCAGGACGCCAATAAGCAGGGCTACCTCACCGAGGAGAGGAAGGCCGAGATCCGCACCTCGGGCAAGGAGTACACCATGCTCATCAATGAGGCAGGAGAATACGAGATGCGCGAGTGTGAGCTTTGCGAGATCCCCGCCTGCCCCGACGTCCGTGCCTACGTCTTTGAGCGCGATGGCCGTGGCTACGCCTCGATCTGGAGCAAGACTGCCGACACCGCCATTCGCATCGAAGGGCTGGAGGCCGTCTCCTATAAACGCACCCTCGGTGGCGAGGAGATCTCCACCACCTCTGACGGCGCCGCCACCGTCCTCTCTGTCGGTGAGCTCCGCTACCTCACCTCGTCTCTTGGCAAGGAAGCGCTGGTTGCGGCTCTTTCCGCCGCCACGCTGTAAACAAAAAAGGACACCCCACGGGGTGTCCTTTTTTAATCGAAATATCCGCAAAATCTCACAGAGGCCTTGCCGTTCGGGAAAAGATGACGGTAAAGATCGAGAAGGTAATCGTCGGTCATCGAGGCGATGTAGTCCACCACCAGCTGGTTTTTCTCGGTGGCCTCGTAGGGCGTTCTTCGCGGATAATGCACCGCCGTCACGTAGGCCAGGTGGTGGCGGAAAATGGGGGATTCCTCGCGCCCCTCGGTCAGGTCGGCCAGCAATCGCTCATACACCTCACCCATGATCGGCTCGATCACCGCCTTCGCCGAGGCACTCTCGTCGGCGAGATAGATCCTCTCATAATTCTCACGCTTGGCCGCGGCAAGAGCGGAGAAGTGCTCCCCGTCCATACGGATCGCGTTGTGCCCGAGACTTGTGTCGAGAATGTTGACGATCATATTGTTGATGATCTCGGCGTTGTATTGTCCGAGGCGCGTCCGCGCAAACGTGTCCTCGCTTGCCCCTCCCGCACGGGCCGCGTCCTGGCGGTCCTTGCCGAGATAAGCGATGATGTCTGAGATACGTACCACGCACCCCTCAAGGGTCGACGGGCGGAGATTCTTGAGGGCGGCCCTATCCCGATAGGTCGCCTCGATCAACGCATCAAATTCGTCAAAGGACGAGAGGGCGTGCGGACGGTATTCGTTTTCCTCCTCCTCGCCGTTGTGCCCCGCGATCCCCGCAAGCGTTTCCAGCGTGATATTGTAGGGGAAGATGACGTCCAGAACGCGCACCGAGTGAACGTTGTGGGCAAAATGCCGCCCCGTGTGCGAGTAGTAGAGGCCGTCGAGGATCGCCTCACCCGCGTGACCGAAGGGCGTGTGGCCGATGTCGTGCCCGAGGGCGATCGCCTCAATGAGATCAAGATTCAGGCCGAGCGCCCCGCCGATCGTCCGTGCAATGCGCGATACGATCTGCACGTGGAGCGAGCGGCGCGTCAGATCGTCGTTCCGATAGAGCGAAAAGGCCTGTGTCTTGTCAGCGTAACGGCTGTAAAAGGGGCAGTGAAGGATCTTGTCCACGTCACGGACAAACGCCCCGCGCCACACCGCGGCACGGTCGCGCTCCTCGTCCAAGCGCCGCCGCCCCGCCTCATCGCGCGTGGCAAAGGGGGAAAGCACCCGCCCCGCCTTAGCGGCCCTGAGCGCTTCCTCGGTTCCCCTTGAGATCTTTTCGTATTCCAGCATAGACGGCTCCTTTTCTTTCTCTATACGTATTGTAGCATAAATTGCCAAGGACTGCAAGCCGAAAGCAAGGAAAAGATCAAGGATAGTATAGATCCGTAGGCTGTTTAGGAATGGGAATCGGAAACATCAATTCCCAAAATCCTATTATCGCAAGAATATTTCGGTTTACGTGTTGATTTTCGTGCCTTGCGTGATATAATAGCAACTGTAATTATCTATTTTTTTGAGGTGACGTATGGCTGCAAGCTATAAGCCCTTATTCAAGCTTTTGATCGACCGTAATATGAAGAAAAAGGAGCTTGCCGAGCGGGCAGGTCTCAGTCTTGCTACCATCACGAAAATGGGCAAGGAGGGGGCGATCGTGACGACGGACGTTCTTGTGAAGATATGTATGGCCTTGAATTGCGGGCTCGGGGATATTGTAGAGATCGTTCCCAATGAAAATGCGTAATTCAGGCAATGCCTGACATTAGATAGTGACGTACTTGATTTATAGAA
>JAFVYX010000296.1 GCA_017500625.1 Clostridia bacterium
AAACAAAACCTTTCAATATTAGGCGTCCTCGGACGTCTCGTCCTTGCCCTTGCGGAAGACAAGAAGCTTGCTGAAGACGTAATTGAGGATCACCACAAACACGCTCGAGACGATCTTGACGGGGAGCGCGGGGAGTGAAAGCCAGGTCACAAAGACAAGGATCACGCCCTCGGCAAAGACGAGGGTTGCTACACGGCTGGCAAAAAAGGAGCCGATCTCCAGAAGATAGTCGCGCACCGTTCGCGCCTCGGAGTGAAAGACCCACACGCGGTTGGTGAGATAGGCAACAAGCACCGCAAGAAACCACGCAAGGACGTTTGCGAGAAGCTCGTGAAACGAGAGCACGCTCTCGAAAAGCGCGAAGGCAAAAAAGTCAATGAGGGTGGTGACGCCGCCGAAGAACAGGTAAAGAAGGGCCTCCTTGTGCGCTGCGTAAAAGGGAAAGAAAACGCGGAGGAGGGGGAGCGACATCAGGCGGTCAAAGACGTCGCGCCCGTCCTTTCTCGGTGTCATCTCTTGCCGCTCCTTTCGATGCGGGAGAGCTCGGCCACCGCCCGCTGGCGGTCGCGCTTGATGATGACGTCAAGAATGTTGCCCGTAGCAAAGGAGAGGAGCGCCGAGAGGAAGAGGAGCACCGCCACGATGAGCGTTGGCAGGCGCGGCACGAGCCCCGTCTTGAAATACTCGATAAGCACAGGCACGAAGAAGCCGCAGCCCGCGCCGAAAAAGAGAAGCGCAAAGAGGGTGAAGAAGAACATCGGACGGTAGTCGCGGCACATAAAGAAGATGGTGCGGAGAACGCGCATGCCGTCGCGGATCGTGTTGAGCTTGGAAACGCTTCCCTCGGGGCGATCGCGGTACTGCACGGGGATCTCCACGATCCTGAGGCGTCGGTCGAGGGCGTGGATCGTCATCTCGGTCTCGACCTCAAACCCACGCGAGAGGACGGGCACCGACTTCACAAACGCGTAGCTGAACGCGCGGTAGCCCGTCATAATATCCTTCACGTTGCCGTGGAAAAGACGGTTGACCAGCCACTTTACCAGGCGGTTGCCCGTGTTGTGAAAGCGGCGCTTATTCTCGGTATAGTAGGTGGAGGACAGGCGGTCGCCGATCGCCATATCGTACCTCTCCTCCAGCACCGCGGCGCACAGCTCGGGGGCGTGCTCGGCGGGGTAGGTATCGTCGCCGTCGGCCATAAGATAACAGTCGGCCTCAACGTCGCGGAACATCGAGCGAATGACGTTGCCCTTACCCTGGCGGTATTCGTTTCTCACCACCACGCGCTCGGGATCGATCGATGCGGCGATCTCGGCCGTTCGGTCGGTCGAATTGTTGTTGTACACGTAGACCATAGCCGTGGGCAGCACGCGCAGAAAATCGCGCACCACCTTTTCGACCGTGGCCTCCTCGTTGTAGCAGGGGAGAAGCACGGCGATTTTCTTTTCGTTTTCCATAGGTGACCTCCGTCAGAGCCAGAATTCAAGTAATGAGGGGAGAGCGGGGGAGAGGCGGATCCAATAGCTGTCAAGAAGAAGCGTTGCGTTGTGCAGGAGCGAGAGAGTCAGCGTGACCGTGAGGAAGGTGCGCCACCGCCGTGCCGAGAGCGTCCCCTCGCGCCCCGAAAGCGAAAGATACACAAGGAGGGCCGCAAAGAGCAGAGGGAAGGTGAAGTCGGCAAAGTAGCGGTGGAGAAGCCCTGCCATTTCGGCATCGGCAATGGCGATCGTGATGCCCGCCGCCGCGGCTATGAGGGTGGGGGCAAGGACGCCGCGGCGCCAAAGCCGCACGCGGTAACGGCGGTAAAGACAAAGGAAGACGAGGAGGGTAAAGGGGGCGATCGCAAACACACCGCCAAAGGTCGGCTCCCAGATCGTCTTGCCGAGGTAATCGGTGTCAAGGTCGGAGAAGCGGATAAAGGGATAGGTGCTGGTGTACTTCGGCAGGGAAAGAAGGTATTGCCACACCGCAAGGCCGAGCCGCCCGAAGCGGAAGCCCCGCACCGTCATATCGTTGGTGGTGAGGTTGTAGTTTGCGCCGAAGTCAAAGGGCGAGGAGAAGCGGATCGCGTTGTAGTACATAAGACCTGCCGCCACCAGCGCGTAGGGAAGCAGGAACGCGGCAAAATTCACGGCGCCGCGCTTGCTTGTCGGCAACAGCGAGCGATCGCGCACGTAGCGGAGGAGCATCGGCACCGAGAGCGCCGAGAGAAGGAGCATCTGAGGTCGGCAGCCCGCGACCAGCGCAAGGCACAGTGCCGCAAGGGCCAGCCGCCACGCCGAAAGCCGCTCGCCCTCCGTGGCCCCGTAAAGGAGCGAAAGCCCCGTGACCGAGAGGGCAAGCCCTGCCATGATCGGCACACAGTAAAGCCCCGGGTAGGTGATGATCGGCACAAGCCCGCCCGCCACCGAAAGGAGGACGGAAAGGAGGAGATACGAAAGGAAGGGAAGATCGGGGCGGTGACGCCCGACCGCCCGTCGCACAAGACGGAATACCGAGATGAGATAGAGGATAGAGAAGGCCAGTATGGCCAGATCGTTCGGCAGGTCCACGCCCGTCAAAAGATAAAAGGGAAGATAGAGGAGCAGTACGGGCACAACGCCGAAGTAGACATAGTAATTCCCTTCGTAATAGGCGGTGTCCCAGCGGTAGAATTCCCCCGCCTCGGCCGCCAGCTCATCGCGGAGCGCCGTATCGTAGGGGTTGTCCATCTCCTTGAGAAAATCGGGCGGCTCGGCGGGGTAGGTGACCTCCCCGACCGCCAGCTGCCGCGCCAGCGCCTGGTACTGATCGTGGTAAGCGTTGATGTTGTTGCCAAGGTATTTGCCGTTTCCGATGATGCCCACCGTGCCGAGGATCAGCACAAGGCACACCCCAAGGGTGATCGCCTTTTCCGTCCACTTTCTCGTTCCAATTCTGTGTTTGTAAAGGAAACTTGACGGTCTTATCCAATAACCGATGAAAAGAAGGAGAAAAACGGTGAGAAAGCGGAGGAGCGAAAAGCGGAAGGGCTTCGGCACGTTGGCGCGGACCCCCGTCACGGTGATCGTCTCGCAGTCCTCGGCCGTCAGCACAAGGATAAGCTCTTGGCTTTTTCCCGCCGTTTCCAAAAAGTGAAACGCGGTCGCGGGAACGCCCGGTGTGATCTTCCGCCCACCGAGCGTGTAGGTGTTGGCACTCCCCTCGTCGTTGGCGCTGATCGAGAGCGTGATCTCCAAGGGGGTGCCGTCCTCGGCGTGGGCCACAGCCACGACCTCCAAATTTTCAAGCGGAAGGTCAAGCTCGCGGTAGGTAAAGGTCAGGCTATCGCCGTAGGGGGTGTAGGTGTCCCCCTCGCGGCGGCGGCATACGGGCTGGCGCACAAGATTCTCGGAAAGGTCGTACGGCGAAAAGCCGTGCGAGGACAGCGCGCGGTAATTGAACACCGTCTCCGCCCCCACCGCAAGCAACAGGCAGGCGGCGAGCGAGGTGACAAGCAAGCGCCCTCCACCCACGGGGTGCGCCGTAAGGAGCAACCACAAAAGCGCAAGCGTGAGCGAGGTGAGCCACGCCACAAGGAGGGAAAAGCCCGAAAGGTGCAGGGGCGCCGCAAAATCGCCAAAAAGGAGGACAAGGGCCGCCGCCGTGCCGAGGAAGAGCCCAAGGGCGCGAAGGTAGGGCGCGCGTCTGCGGAACGTCCTTACGGATACCCGCGGCGGCGGTGTGCCGCCACGCCCCGAAAGACGGAACACAAGGGGCGTAGCCGCCTCACAGGAAAGCGAGAGCAGGGCGGCAAAAAGCGCAAGAAGCAACAGCAGCACGGACCTCTCTCCTTTCCAAAAAATCTATCTCTATCA
>JAFVYX010000297.1 GCA_017500625.1 Clostridia bacterium
CGCCGCCGACACCGCCGCTGACACCGCCACCGGCGCCGTCAGGTAGGCCTACCCAGGTCACGTTATCCCCATCGTAGGCGCCGATGAGCGAGAACTCGGAGACCATTTTCTGCATAAAAAGGCCGTCGATCGAGAGGGGGGACACCCCCGAATCCAGAAAGAGGCGGCCGGCGCCGATGCCAACGTTGGAAACGTCCGCGTTAACGTAGCCGGCGAGGAGCCCTGCCAGAGTCTCATCGGTGTCGCTACAAACGGTGACGTCGTCAAGAAAGAAGTTGGTGACACCGTTTCTCTCGCGTAGCCCCTCGGCCAGAACGGCACCGCTCTCGACGCCATCAAGCGCCCCGACAACGCCGAAAAATCCGACGACCGATGCGGTCTTGGAGGAGTCCCCCGAGGTAATGGTCCTATCGAAATTCTGCGCGTTGACGGAATCGGGCATCAGGGTGATCGCCCCCTCTCGGCTTGCCGAGATGTAATTGGAGACCACGGCATGGGAGATCATGTGGCCACCGCCATTAAAAACCCCGTAAAAAGGATTTTCCTCGGTACCGATCGGAGGAATGATGACCCCTGTCATATCCACGTCCCCGAGAAGCTCGAAGTGAAACTGCTTATCCACGTAGCCGTCGCCGTCCTTATCGGCATTAAAGATGCCGAGATACTGCAGCCAGGCGAGATTATAGAGATTGCTGGCGTACTTAACGCCATAGGGGGTCTCCTCCGAGCCGTCTCCCCCCTCAAAGTACGCGGCGATCGAGGAGGCGGAAAACTCCTCGGCGGGAGTGAAGGAGAAGACGGTGGCCAGCCAAGCAAAGGAGGCCCCCACAAAGGTCACAAGCAGCAAAAGGCAAAGGACAAGAGTATGGGCTGCACGCAAGGCATGGCGTCTTGTCATGGGTGTCACCATAGGTCTTCTCCTTTCTCGATATTAGGAAACAGTGATCACAATATCGTTAGCATAGGTAACGGTTCCGAAATACCCCGCAGTCATAAGGTGACTGTTGAGATACTCAATGAAGTCATGGTTGTATTCCATGATAAAATACAGCGTTGCCGTGCCGATGACCTCGCCCTCGTAGAGAGTGATCGAGGTCTTTTTTTCCATAGCATTGCCGTTTTTCACAGCGAAGGCCAAGCTCCCCGATTGCTTTACCGCCGTAACGCCGTCCCCTGATATTGCAGGGGCGAAGGTCACGGCGTTGCTGAGGTAGTTGCTGCTCCATGCAAAGCCCCCCGCGCCGTCGGTGGAGATAAGCTCCTGCGTCTCAGTATCAACGGTGATCCTCACGGTTCTCGCCGATTCCTCGGTCGGGGTGACGGTGATCGCGAGGACGAGCGCGCGCTTGTAGGTATTGGCAAAGATGCTTTGGGGGTCATGGGTGGGGAGAGCAAAGCGCTGAACGCGCTCCCCCGTCACGGAGTCCACCGCGTTTTCCGTCACGTAGACGTCACCCGACGGGTCCTCGGTGATGGAAAGGACGCCGTAAGAGGAAAGGGTGGCGGTAACGGGAGGGCCGCCCGCCGTTTGGATCGTAAGCCCCGCCGCCGTGACCACGCGCCCCGTGGAGAACCAGGCAAAGCTACGCCCCATAATCAACAGCGCAACAAGGGCAACAATAAGCGCCGTGGCCGCTATGGCCAGGTGGATCCTTGCGCTTATCTGCTTCACCTGTATCACCTCACTTTATTTTACCTTGGCCTTATAGCGGATCGACGTATTGGTATTCAGGAAGAGACGGTATTCCTCCAAGGGGATCGCCTTGGCATAGTAATAGCCCTGAATGACCTCGCAGCCCATATCCACCACGCGGTGGAACATCTCCTCGGTCTCCACGCCCTCCTGCACCACAGAGAGGTTGAGGGCCCTGGCCAGATCAAGGACCGTCCGTATGATGACGTCATCGCGGCCGCGGTCAATGCCGTTATCGAGGAAGATGCGGTCGATCTTCAGCTCATCGAACGGAATGTGCTTAATGATGTTGAAGGAAGAATAGCCCGAACCAAAGTCGTCGATCGAGCAGCGGATCCCGTTTTTGTGGAGAACGTCCACGATCTCACGGATCCTGTCAAAGTTTTCAAGGGCAAAGCTCTCGGTCAGCTCGAGCGTCAGAAAGCCGTCCGCGATACCGTAATGCTTTTTGTTGCCCACGTAAAACTCGAGGAAGTCGTCGCTCATCGCGGTCACACGCGACACGTTGACCGAGATCGGCACCACGGGCTCTCCCTTTTCGGTGGCGGCGCTGAAATAGCGCAGGACCTCCAGATAAATGAACTGGTCAAGCTTCACAATGAAGCCGTTGGTCTCGAAAAGGCCGATAAACGCGGCGGGAAAACGGTACTCGCCCTTCTGGGGGTCGAACCAGCGCACCAGGGCCTCGGCACTGTCAACGCGGTCAGTCCTCGCGTTATACTTGGGCTGAAGGAAGAGCTTGAATTCGCCGTTTTTGAGCGAATCCTCCATCTGCGCCTCGATGCGCTCGTTTTGCGCGATCTCGCGGTTGACCTCCTCGGTATAAAGGACGTACGGCAACCGAATGTTGCCCTTCGCACTCTCGGCCGCCATGGTGGCGCACTCGATCATCTCGGGCACGGTGCGGCGGCGGCCGCTCCCCGTCAGAAATACGCCGATGTGGAAGCGGAGATTGATCCCCTCGGCCCGTAGGGACTCGGAGCGGTTACAAAGCGCCTCGAAAAGGCGAAGGCGGTCCTTGAGATTTTTCTCGCTCCGATAGTGATACAGGAGCAGGAACTTCCCTTCTCCCGCATAGGCGTAGCCCTCGCCGTGGGAGCATAGCCCCTCAAGGACCTTGACGATACCACCGAGGGCCTCGCCGGCGCGGGCCTCACCGTAGGTCTCGAGAAGAAGGTGATAACGGCGAAGGGAGAGCACCATAACGCCGTACTGCCGCCTCTCGGAATACACCACCTCAGCCGCGTGACGGCGAAAATGCTCGGCATTCGGGCAATTCAAGGCCGCATCGTAGAGCGTGGCATCGGAAAGCGCCTTTTGGGAATGACGGTAATACAGGAAGGAATAGACAAGACTTGCCACAAAGGCCGCCACCGCGATAAGAAGAACCACGACGATATGGCGAATGAAGGTCATCTCTCCCTCAATGAGCGTGGAGACGGGGCGGAAGCTGACAAGAACCGCATTGCCGTCAAGCGTGCCAACGGGCGAGGTGGCCACGCGGTAGGCCTCGCCTCCCAGTGCCGTCACCGCTATCGAGCAACGGTCGGGAACGGCAAGGGCGTCCATGACCGCCTTGTTGGCGGTGACGTCACCCGTGAAGCCGTCGAGAAAGCTATCAAGGCGAATACCAAAGGCATCGTCAAAGGTCTCGGCGTACGCCGCCCCCAGCACCTTACCGTCGGGGGCGACAAGGGCCACGGCAGGACAATCCTCTGCGCGTACCGCCGTCATATCCAAAAGGTTACGGGCGGAAAGGATCGAGAGGATCCCGTCGGCATACGAGGAGCCCGCTACGGGAAGATAGAAGGCAATGCAATCCATTTCGACCACACTGTCAAAATAGACGCGGCTGACACCGCGTGTCCGCGCGGCGGCAAGCGTTTCGAGGACGGGGACCGTCGAAAGGACGAGAGAGCCGTCGGGCGCGTAGGTAGAGCCACCCACGTAATACCGCAGGTCGCCAAACGCCTCGCTCCCGATATATTCCTTGACGACCGCATCGACCTCGGCCTTGGTGTCGGCCTCGGCAAGCTGCGCGGCGATCGCCCCCAGGGCCTCAAAGTGGCGCTCGGCCTCACGGTCGGCGGCGGCAAGGTCGCCCTCCAGAGAGAGGAGCGCCCCCTCATCGGCCGAATGGGAAAAGAAATCCGAAGCCGAGGCGACAACGGCCACAAGGTACACGATCACAAACAAAAGGATAAGAAGGATCGCCACATGGCGCAGGGACGACGCGCCGATCGACGGGCGCCCTTTCTTCTCTTCACTCATTGGGCACACTCCTTTCCGTTAGCTTTGGGTGTCGCCCTTGTCCTTTTTCAGGAACAGGGGCACGATGGCTGCCGCCGCAGAGACAAGAAACAGCACGGCAAACAAGAGGATCATATGGCGGCTGATGAAATGCATCAGGGCAGTAAAGCCGCCAAGCTCACGCACAAGGACACCGATGAGGCGGTCTCCCTCGGCGGGAACGCCGTCGGGCCGTTGGCTCTTATCTCCCGCGGTAACGTAGCGGTACTCCCCGTCCACAAGCGTCGGCTCTGCCACCACGCGGTGGGTGTTGGGGTAGCCGTAGATCTGCGGATCGGTGGAATAAAAGCAGATGACGTCGTCCTTTCGGACCTCGGCAGGGTCGGTTTTTTTGATGAGAACGTAGGAATCCTTTTCTATCGTCGGCTCCATACTGTCCGAGACGATGTGCAGCACCGAATAGCCGAAGAGGCGGGGCACCTCGCCGCGAAAATGCGCCGAGAGAAAGATCACAACGACCACAAGAGTCAAAAGTGCCGCCCCCCACCAAAGGAGCGAGGGCAGGAGCTTCAGAATGGCAAGGAGCTTCTTTTTCGTCATCACAGCGCCTTGATCCATTTCTCCCACGCGGGCTCGGTCGGGAGCGTCTCACTAAGGGTACGGCAACGCTCCTCGTAATACGAAAGCTGCTCAAGATAGCGCTCGTCCTCCAGGTGGTGCAGAAGCGCCAGGCGTGAGGCGGCACAGTTGTACTCCGCGATCGCCACTGCCGTAAGGAACACCTGCTTGCGCTCCTTGCGGGAAAGCGCGAGGTAAGCGGCGCGGGTGTAGGGCACAAAGAGGCCGACCGTGGCCGCACTGTCGGTAAAGACAAGGTTTTTGATGCGCGGACGCAGCCGCTTTTTGAGGTTGACGGGAATAGGATCCAGGCGGATCTTAATGAGGGTATGACCAACGTAAGGCGTTTCACTCACCCGAACGGCAAAAAGCTCGGTGCCGAACGCCTCGATCATCGCGCTGTCGACCTCATGGATCACAGCCACGTCACCGACCTCCAGGACACAAAGGTCCACCTCTTCGGCGGCAACAAAACGCTCAATGCCGATGCGGCCAGTACCGTCGTCGAGGGGCTCGGCCGCAGGAGCTTCGGGCGCAGGCGCAGGAGCTTCGGGCGCAGGCGCAGGAGCTTCGGCTTCGGGCGCGTCTTCCGTGACGGCCGCCTCCACGGAAACTTCGGGCGCGTCTTCCGTGACGGCCGCCTCCACGGGAGCTTCGGCCTCGGCTTCAACTTCGGCCTCGGAGACCGCAGTCACGGTGTCCTCCTCCACGGGCGCTTCGGGCGCGTCTTCCGTGACGGCCGCCTCCACGGAAACTTCGGGCGCAGCGGGGGGAGCAAAGAGCGCCGAGACGTCGGCGGCGACCGTAGCATCACCAAGGGATACGCCCTTCGGCGCGATCACCTTGATAAGGCCGCGCTCGATGAGCGCCTCGGTCTCCTCGTAGGGTGGGCGGTAGTCCTCGGGCGTGCGGTCGGTGAGGGCGATGCCCTTCCCCTTCATCATTTCGGCGATGAGGCGCAGCGCCTGGGTGAGCG
>JAFVYX010000298.1 GCA_017500625.1 Clostridia bacterium
CGGCGACTTCAGCACCAAAGGAAGCGGTAGCAACATAAAAAACCGAGCAGGAAGCCCTGCTCGGTTTTTTCTTTCTTTTTATTCGCCCGTCTTGCCGAGATGCTTGCAGAACTCGGCGTAGTGCGCCTCGAATTCGTCGGGATTTTGCGGCTCGTAAATGGCAAGGGGGGTGGAGGCGGTGATGATCGCGCGGGCCTCCTTGACGTCACGGATCTCACCAAGAGAGATGAGCTGCTCGGCAATGTTGCCCATGACGGTGGCCTCAACGGGTCCCGCCACGACACGTGCGCCCGTGGCATCGGCGGTCATACGGCAGAGGAGGGTATCCTTGATGCCGCCGCCCAGCATGTTGATCTGCTCAAAATGCTTGCCCGAGATCTCACAGAGGGTGTTATAGTTCTGCTTGTACTTCATGGCCAGACTCTGGTAGATGCAGCGCATGATCTCGCCGCGCGTCTTCGGCACGTACTGTCCCGTCACCTCGCAGAATTTCTGCACGCGGCGCGGCAGGTCGCCCGCAATGGCAAACTCGGGGGCATCGCAGTCGATGAAGCAACGGTAGGGCTCGGCCGCCAGCGCCTCGCGCTCCAGGTCGGCATAGGAGACGTTCGCGCCCTCCTTGTTCCACTGACGGCGCGATTCCTGAATGAGCCAAAGGCCCATAATGTTCTTTAAGAAGCGCGTGGTGCCCGAGTGGCCACCCTCGTTCGTATACTGGATCTTGGCGCTCTTTTCGGTAATGAGGGGCGCGGGCAGCTCGGTGCCGAAGAGACTCCACGTGCCGCAGGAGATGTAGATCATCTCGCGGTCGGTGGGCGCCGCCAGAACGGCCGAGGCCGTGTCGTGCGTGCAAACGGCGATCACGGGGATCTTGGCGCAGCCAAGCTCGGCACACAGCTCATCGGTCAGCGTGCCGTACACCTCACCGGGCTCGATCATCTCGGGGAGGATCGAGGTGGGAATGCCCAGCTTGTCAAGCAGCTCGGTCGAGAAGGTGCGCGTGCGCGGATCGAGGAAGTTCGAGGTCGAGGCGATCGTCCTCTCGGCGCGCATCGCCCCCGTCAGCAGGTAGGCCATCAGGTCGGGGGTAAAGAGGATCTTGTCGCAGCGGTCGAGAAGATCGCGGCGGTATTTTGCCAGGTAGTAAAGCTGGTAGAGCGTGTTGATACGCATCGTCTGGGTGCCGGTCAGGGCGTAAAGCTCGTCCTGCGAGATGAGCTTCTCGACCTCCTCGGGCATACCCACGGTGCGCTCATCGCGGTAGTTGACGGGGTTGGAAACGAGATCGCCGTGGCTGTCGATCATACCGAAGTCAACGCCCCAGGTGTCGATGCCGATGGCGTCGATCTTGTCGGTGGCGGCCATCGCCTTGAGGATCCCCTGCTTGATCTCGTGGAAGAGACGGAGGATATCCCAGTACATCGTGCCGTTGGCGATCACAAGGTCGTTTGAGAAGCGGTGGATCTCGGTGACCTTGATCTCCTTACCGTCAAACTCGCCGAGCATGGCGCGCCCCGAGGACGCCCCAAAGTCAAAAGCCAGAACCTTCTTGGACATAACGTTACTCCTTTTCGGTGCGGAAAACAATAGCATCTCTATTATACAATAGGAAAAAGGAAAACACAAGCCCGTTTTTCGCCATCTTGGGAGGGAAAGTTCACAAAAACCTCGTTTTCTTTTCGAAAATCTCTTGACAGACCGTTTTTTTATGGTATAATAGTTTGTGCTAACGATGGGCTTGTAGCTCAGCTGGGAGAGCGCTGCGTTCGCAACGCAGAGGTCATGGGTTCGAATCCCACCAGGTCCACCAACAAAAGAAGACCCCTCAACGGGGGCTTCTTTTGTTTTTTATGTGGACCTGGTGGGATTCGAATAGCACGGGAGTGAATGACAGTCCGGGGGACTGTCAGAGCCGTGCCCGACCAAAGGGCGTAGAAAAGGCGAAATTCCCTCGCCTTTTCGTAGGCGCCCCGCGACCGAATCCCGAGGGCTACCGCAAAACCTCTGTGCCATGATCCCTTGGGGCTTCTTTTGTTTTTTATGTGGACCCGGTGGGATTCGAATAGCACGGGAGTGAATGACGGTCCGGGGGACCGTCAGAGCCGTGCTCGACCAAGGGGTGTAGAAAAGGCGAAATTCTCTCGCCTTTTCGTAGGCGCCCTGCGACAATATCCCACCAGGTCCACCAAAAAAGAAAACCGCCTTCTTGGCGGTTTTCTTTTTTGGTAAGCTTGATGTCGGAAGAAGCCATTTTGCGCGCAGCGCAAAGGGTTTGATTGCCCCCAAATCTTGCTCCCAATTCCTTTTCGGAGTCTTCTTTTTATGAAATTCTGCCTATGCGCCGTTGTCCTTTTTGTTTAATTTCTACATAGATTTATGTAAAGAAAACTGCTATAATAATAGCATCTTTTTGACGCATCACCGATTTTCAGTTCAAAAAAGGGGAACAACAATGTCATCGCTTTTGAAAAAATGCCGCGAATTTACCCGTGCAGAGGATATCCGCGCCATGGGGCTCTACCCCTACTTTCACGCGCTGGAATCCCGTCAGGACGCCGAGGTCATTATGGAGGGGCACCGCCGCATCATGCTTGGCTCCAATAATTATCTTGGCCTCACCGTGGATCCCGAGGTGACCGCCGCCGCCGAGAATGCGATCAAAACGCTCGGCACCGGATGCTCCGGCTCCCGCTTTTTGAATGGCACGCTGGCCATGCACCTGCGCCTTGAGCGTGAGCTTGCCGATTTTGTAGGCATGGAGGACGCCGTAACCTTTTCCACCGGCTTTCAGTCCAATCTCGGCATCATCAGTGCCCTTGCCGGCGCGGGGGATCACATTCTCTGCGATCGCGAGAACCACGCCTCGATCTATGACGGCTGCCGCCTTTCGGGGGCGCGCACGCACGTTTACCGCCACAACGATCTCGATATGCTGGAGCAGAAGCTTCAATCGATCCCCGAGGGAGCGGGCAAGCTCATTGTGACCGACGGCGTGTTTTCTATGAGTGGTGACATCGCGCTTCTTCCCGAGATCGTGGAGCTTGCTGAAAAATACGATGCCAGCGTCATGGTAGACGATGCGCATGGC
>JAFVYX010000030.1 GCA_017500625.1 Clostridia bacterium
AGGGCGGCGAGGGGAGAGGGGGGGCATCGAAGGGCCGAGGGGCGATGCCAAGAAAAAGAAAAACCGCCGTGCAGCTGCACGGCGGTGGGGGGAGGACGGTGCCGTAGTGGGGGGCAGAGCTATTCCTCAAGGCCTCGGGAGAGGGCGGCGTAGAGCCCGCCCTTGGCCATAAGCTCCTCGTGGGTGCCGCGCTCGCGGATCCCCTCGTGGTCGATGTAGAGGATCTCGTCGGCACGGCGGACGGTCGAGAGACGGTGAGCCACCACGATGACGGTGCGGCCGACCGACAGCTCGGCAAGACTTTTCTGGATCATGGCCTCGGTGACGTTATCGAGGGCGCTGGTGGCCTCGTCAAGGATCAGGATCCGCGGGTCCTTCAGGAAGGCGCGGGCAATGGCGATCCTTTGCTTCTGTCCCCCCGAGAGCTTGACGCCGCGCTCACCGACGGGGGTATCGTAGCCCTTGGGAAGCGTGGCGACGTATTCGTCGATATCGGCAAGGCGCGCGGCCCGCACGATCTCCTCGCGGGTGGCGTCGGGGCGGCCGTAGCGAATGTTTTCGGCGATGGTGGTGTTGAAGAGAAAGACGTCCTGCGCCACGATGCCGATGTGCTCGCGGAGCGAGGCGAGGGTGACCGAGCGAATGCTGCGACCGTCGAGCAGGATCTCGCCCTCGGTGACGTCATAAAAGCGCGGCAAGAGATGACAGAGCGTGGTCTTGCCACCGCCAGACGGGCCGACAAGGGCGAGCGTCTTCCCTGCCTCGATCTTCACCGAGACGCCCGAGAGCACCTCGGATTCGCCGTAGCCGAAGCTGACGTCGCGAAGCTCGATCTCGCCACGAACGTCGGTAAGGGGCACAGCGTCCGCATCGTCCTTTTCGGTGGGGGCGTCCATGATCTCAAGAAAGCGGCCGAAGCCCGTCATACCGTCCTGCAGCTGCTCAACGAAGCTCACGAGCTTGGTGATGGGCTGAAGAAAGATGCCAACGTAAAGCAGAAAGCCCACAAGGTCACCGTAGGTGATCTTGCCGTAGAACACAAAGAGCGCACCCGCGATCAGTACCACGATGTTGAGAAGATCGGTGCAAAGCCCGAGCCCCGCGTGGTACTCAGCCATAGCGTCGTACATTTTTCGGCGAGAGACGAGGAAACGGTGGTTGGCAACGGCAAAGTTCTCCTCCTCGGTATTCTGCGAGGCGTAGGCCTTGCTGACGCGAATGCCCGAAATGCTGTTCTCAAGCCCTGCATTGATCTCGGCGGTCTCCTCACGGCTCTTTTTGAAGGCGGCCTTCATCTTTTGGCGCTTGGTGGCGGCAAACAGCACCATAAAGGGCACAAGCGCGCAGGCAATGAGGGCCAGGCGCAGGTCGATGAGCGCCATAAGAACGAACGAGCCGACAAGCTGCAAAACGGAGATGAGCAGGTCCTCGGGGCCGTGGTGCGCCAGCTCCACAACGTTGAAGAGGTCGTTTGTCATGCGCGACATCAGGTCGCCCGTCTTGTGGTTATCAAAGAATGAGCAGGGCAGGCGCTCCATATGGCAAAAAAGGTCACGCCGCATATCGGCCTGCATCTCGGCGCCGACGTAATGCCCGAAGCGGCTCATAAAGTAATTGAGCCCCGTTTTGATGAGGTAGATCGCCACAAGGACAGCGGCAAGGATAAGGATCATCGCCAGGGCGCGGTCGGGGATCAGATCGTTGATGATCGTGCGTGAGACGGTGGGGTAGACGAGATTGCAGGCGGCGTACAGAAGCGCCGCGAGAAGGTCGAGGATAAAGAGGCGCAGATGGGGACGGTAATAAGCGGCAAAGCGGCGGATCATCGCACTTTTCTCCTTCCCTTCGGCTTTTTGGCCGAATACCCGAAGCTGCCGAGGCGGCGGCCGAGGGCGTAATAGGTGCCGTGGGCATAAGCGGCAAGGCCCGCCCGCTCAAGGCAAAGCTTACCCTTTTCATCAAGAAGCTCCTCGCGCACCGTCACGGCCACGATGTCGGCCAGGAACATATCGTGCGTGCCGAGCGGGATCACCTCACGGACGCGGCACTCGAGCGCCAGCGGCGCCTCCTCGATGGTGGGGGGCGCGACCTCAGTCGAGGGGATCTTTGCCAGGTGGCATTTTTGGAACTTATCGACCTTGGCTCCCGTGTACACGCCGCAATAGTCGGTCGCGTGGCAGAGCGCCTCGGTCGTCAGGTGAATGACAAACTCGCCGCCCGCCTTGATGAGCCCGTAGGAATGGCGCTCGGGACGGATCGAGACGTAGGTCACGGGGGGCTGGGTGCAGGCGATGCCACACCACGCCACCGTCATCACGTTGGCCTCCTCCCCACTCCCCGAGGTCACAAGGGCCGCGGGCACGGGGGAAAGCAGCGCGCCGCCGCGCCACTGTATCCTTCCCATAGCACTTCTCCTTTTTTATCGTATTTCCCTTTGAGTATACCTTTTTTTCCTATAATTGTCAACCGATTTTTTTGCAAGTTCACCAATTTTTTGAACGTCTTTTTATATAAGAATGATATAGTTTTTCGGTGTAGGAAAAAGGTATTGACAAATCAATTATAATAATGGTATAATATTTCCGTAAAATACTGCAACCAACAACTATTTGGGAGAGATACCTATGAAAACGAAATTTCTGATGCTTGCCCTCCTTGTGGTCGTTCTGGCCTCGATGCTCCTGTCGCTGGCCTCCTGCTCGCTCTTCGGCCCCGGCGGTGACACCACGACGGCCCCTGCGACCTCGGCCTCTACCACGGAGCAGACGCCTCCTCGCACGCAGCCCGCTTCGACCACGGCGGCTCCCGTAACGCAGAGCCCCCTCGACAAGGAATGGAGCGATCCTGTCATTAAGTAATAGCCAAAGGCAGACCGCAAGGTCTGCCTTTTCACAATGGAGGAGCTATGATCACCTGCCGCCTTGCGGGGTTAACGGTTGCCGCCACCCCGCGCCACCCGTACTATGCCCGCCTGATGCGGGACTACCTTGCCCCCGACGGCGCCGTACCCGAGCTTTCCCTCTCGGTCACCGAGGACGAGATCTCGGCCGAGGATACAGGCAAGAACGCGGGGGCCGACCGCGGTATCCTTGAGGCGCTGGCCCTTTACCGCAAGCTCTCGCTTGCCCTGCCCGCCTTCGGTGGTTTTTTCCTTCACGCCGCCTGCCTTTCGGTAGACGGGTGCGGAGTTGGCATTCTGGCGCCGAGCGGTGTTGGAAAATCGACGCACGCCGCGCGGTGGCGCGAGCTTCTCGGTGAGAGGTGCCGTATCGTGAACGGCGATAAGCCCCTGGTAAGACGCGCGGAAGACGGCCGCTTTCTGGCCTACGGCACCCCCTTTTGCGGCAAGGAGGGGTGGCAGGAGAACACCTCGGTGCCGCTCACGGCGCTTCTCTTCTTAGAGCGCGGCGATACCGACGAGATCGCCCCCCTCACGCCCGAGGAGGCGTTTCCCCTTCTGTACGCGGCGATCCTGCCGCCGAAGGACAAGGCGGGGCTCCGTCTCCTTTTGCCCCTCTTATCCGAGCTTTTGGCGCATACGCGGCTCTATCGCGTGCGCTGTACGCCGCAGCTCTCGGCCGCGGCGCTTTCCTACCGAACGATTTTTGCAAAGGAGTCTTCCCTATGAAACGCAAGCAGGGCTTTGTCCTCCAGACCGTGGGGGGCGACACCTACGCCGTGGCCGTGACCGCCGAGGCCGCGGGCATCGGCTCTATGGTCAAGCTGAACGCCACCGCCGCCACCCTCTTCTCGCTCCTTGAAAACGACGTGGAGAGCGAGGCGCTGGTCGAGGCGTTGGTTGAAAAATACGAGGTGACACGAGAGGTTGCGGAGCGTGACGTTGCCGCCTTCCTCCAAGCACTCGGGGAGGCGAAGCTCCTTGACTGAGCAACGGCCGACCGAGGCGCTTTTGCCCTTGATGCAGGCCGCCTTTGCCGCGGGGGGCGTGTTCCGCCTCTGGCCCAGCGGGCGCTCGATGCTTCCGCTTTTGCGCGAGGGGGTGGACTCGGTGCTGCTGGCGCCGCCCGACAGCTACGGCGTTGGCGACGTTCTTCTTGTCCGCGCCGAGGGGGGTGCCTTTCTCCTTCACCGCGCGATCGCCATTACCGAGGCGGGCGTTCTCCTTTGCGGTGACGCGCTCTCTCTGCCTGAGGGGCCGTTTCCCACCGAGGCGGTGCTGGCCCGCGTTTTGACCGTGTATCGGGAAGAACGAGCGATTACGGCAAACAGCCGCGCCTTCCGCGCCTACGCGAGACGCGCCGCCCTCCGCCGCCGCTTGTCGGGGTGGCTTCACAGAAGAAAATAAAAAGCTCTGCTTTCGCAGAGCTTTTTTAATACCGATTTTCCTTTTCCTTCAATATTTTATATAGCGCGCGGTAGCTCTCGTGGCGCGAGGGGGCGATGCGCCCCTCCCTCACGGCGACGGCAACGCCGCACTCCTTTTCCCCCGTGTGGGTGCAGTCGGCGTAGCGACAGTGGGACAGCTCGGCCGAAAACTCGGGAAAGGTCGCGGGAAGGTCCGAAAGGGCGAAGAAATCAAAGCGCACGAAGTCCAGCATACTGAAGCCGGGGGTATCGGCCAGAAGGCCGCCCTCGGGCGTTACGAAAAGCTCAACGCTCCGCGTGGTGTGGCGGCCGCGGGCGATCTTTTGGCTGATCGCACCCGTCCTAAGCGAGAGCGAGGGAAAAAGACGATTGAGAAGCGTGGACTTACCGACGCCGCTGGCGCCCGCAAAGGCGGCACAGCGACCGTTGGCCACGTGCTCGGCTATGTACTCCGAAAGGGCCTCGGTCGGGCGGTCGGGCGACGTGACGAAGACCCGAAAGCCCGCGCCGCGGTAGAGGGTCACCAGCTGCTCGGCGGCGGCATCATCGAGATCGGCCTTGGTGACGATGAGGGTGGGGGTGATGCCGTTATGGACGGCAATGGCCGTCAGCTTATCGAGGGTCTCGAGCGAGGGGGCGGGGTGGCTGGCGGCGGTGACGACGAACAGCTCGTCAAGGTTGGAGAGGGGCGGCCGCACGAGGGACGTACGGCGCGGCAGGATCCGTTCGATGACCGCTTCCCCGCCCACCTCACGGACAAGGCAGAGGTCGCCGACCAGGAGCTTATCGTCACGGCGCAGGGCACCGCGGCCGCGACAGGTGACACGGCGGTCACCGTCCTTTGACGAGACAAGCACCTCGTAAAGGCCACCGACTCCGCGCACGACACGTCCTTCAGAAAGCATAGGTGTCCTCCCCCCCGACTATGGGCAGCGCCACCTCGGTGGTGCCATCGTCCTGCGGAGAGTCAAAGAGACGACCGCCGATCACACCCGCGAGAAGAATGACGGTCAGAATGAGAGCGCCGATGAGAGCCACGGCGCGCAGAAGGCCCGTCTCCTCCGAAAGGAGCGAGCGGAGGCGCCCTCCCTTGCCGCCCTCGGTCGTGGGGCCGTCGGGGGTAGGGGCGTCGGGCTCGGCCGCCGCGGTGGCTGAGGGCTCGCTCGGGGCGGGCTCGGGCTCGCGGTGACGGGTAAAGAGGATCGGCTCGGTGATCGGGGCCTCGGCGGTGGGGGGAGTAACGCGCTCCTCCTTATAGGGCGAGAGCATAATGTCCACCGTATCCTCGGCGGTAAAGGCGTCAAGAAGGCGGCCGCGCTTCTCGGGCATCGAGGGCGCAGGAGCGGCGGGCGGCGGTGTCACGGGCGCGGCGGCGGGAGTGGCCGCGGGGGTGGCGGGAGCGGCCGTGGGGGTGGCGGTCTCCTCGCGCTCGGCGACAAGCTCGATCTCACCCGTGGGCGCCTCGCTCTTCGGCAGGTGGCGGCGGTTCTGAACGTACTTCGGCAGGGGGGCGGTGCGCTCGTCAAAGCGCTCAGCCACGCGGCGGTAGGCATCGGCCTCCTCGCGCAGGGGCTTGACGCGACCCGACAGCACCTCCTCGGGCAGGCGGTCGAGCATTCGGATCATTTCGGCGGCGCTGTCAAAGCGGGCGGCGGGATCCTTCTCGAGCGCGCAGAGAACGATCTTCTCGAGGGCGGTCGGGATCTGCGGATTGCGGTAGGAGGGCGGCTCGGGACGGGCGGTGACGTGCATCATGGCGATATCGGCGGGGCGCTCGGCGATGAAGGGGCGGCGCCCCGTCAGCATCTCGTAAAGCACGACACCGAGCGAATAGAGGTCGCTCCGCTCGTCCACGGCGCCGCCCTTGGCCTGCTCGGGGCTGACGTAATGCACTGTGCCCATCGTGCGGTCGGGGAGAAGAAAGCTGTCACGGTCGGAAAAGCGAGCGATGCCAAAGTCGGTGACCTTGATGCGCCCCTCGGTGGTGATGAGGATATTCCCCGGCTTGATATCGCGGTGGACGATGCCGCGGCTGTGCGCGGCGTGCAGGGCGTGAAGCACCTGGTGTGCGCAGTTCACGCTCTCCTTGACCGAGAGATGGCCGTGGTGATCGATGTACTCGCGGAGCGTGATGCCGCAGACGTATTCCATAACGACGTACTTTTCACCCTCAAGGTCAAGAACGTCGTACACCCCGACGACGTTGGGGTGGGAAAGGACGGCGGCGGCGCGCGCCTCGGTCATAAAGTTGCGCGTCCCTCCTGCGGTGGCGCTGATGACCTTGATGGCCACCGTACGGTTCATCAGGGTATCGCGGGCGCGGTACACCCCGGCGGAGCCGCCGCTGCCGAGAAGGCCCGTGACGGTATAGTGCCCCGCGATGGTGGTGCCGGGCTGATAACGGCTTTGCGACATAGCGTTCTCCTTTTCTTCGTCTTTTTCATATCCGCACAAGGGCGGCGGTGATGTTATCGGTGCCGCCCTTTTCGTTGGCGGCGGCAATGAGATAGCCGACGGTGGCGGCGGTGCCCAGCTGCTGGGAAAGGATCCGCGAGAGGAAGGCGTCCCCCGTCATACCGTAGAGGCCGTCCGAGCAAAGAAGGTAGGCGTCTCCTCGCGCGGCTTCGTGGCGGACGACCGTAAGAGGGCCGTCCCCCACCGCGCCGAGGGCGCGGGTGATGACGTGGCGCTTCGGGTGGTGCAGGGCCTCCTCGGGAAAGATGAGCCCGCGGTCGATGAGCTCCTGCACGTAGGAATCGTCTCTTGTAAGGCGAGAAAGCTCACCGAGGCGGTGGCGGTAGATGCGGCTGTCACCCACGTTCAGGGTGAGGGCAACCGTGGGAAAGAGCAAAAGGGCGGTGACGGTGGTGCCCATACCGCGCCCGTCGGCGGCGGTCTCGGCAAGAGCCGCGATGCGGCGGTCGGCCAGGCGCGCGGCGGTGACGAGCCGCTCGGCCGCCGTGTCGGGCGTCAGGACGGGGACGGCGGAAAAGCTCTCGGCAAAGGCATCGCGCGCGGTTTCGGCAGCGAGATCGCCATCGGCGTGACCGCCCAT
The DNA here is from genome assembly GCA_017500625.1 of Clostridia bacterium. The sequence goes on from JAFVYX010000030.1 coordinate 7,382, forward strand.
ACCGTCAAAAACGGCGACAAGGAGCGCGCCGCCCGAAAGCGGCAGGGTGAGATAGCGGTCCTGATTGCGCGGACGCACAAGGCCGCGGTCGGTGTTGGCAAAATACTGCATCAGGACTCCTTCTGCGCGTGGGCGCGGCGGAGCTGACCGCAGGCGGCGTTGACGTCGCTACCGAGGCGGCGGCGCACCGTGGCGTTGATCCCGAGGCGTGCAAGGCGCTCGGCAAAGGCGTTGGCGTCCTTGACCGAGGTGCCGCGAAAGCCCGTCTCCTTGACGGCGTTGACGCGAATGAGATTGACGTGGACGGGGGAGCCGTCCGCTCCTATGGTGGTGTGGAGCAGATGAGCGAGGCGCTCGGCCTCGGCGGCGGTATCGTTCTTCCCCGCGATGAGGGCGTACTCAAACGAGATGCGGCGCCCCGTCTTGGCGAAATAGTCGGTGCAGGCCGCCATCAGCTCGGCAATGGGATAACGGCGGTTGACGGGCATGATCTCACTTCTCTGCTCGTCGGTCGGGGCGTGAAGCGAGATCGACAGCGTGATCGGCAGATCGACCTCAGCGAGGCGGCGAATGCCGTCGGCAAGGCCGCAGGTCGAGAGCGAGATGTGGCGATAGCCGACGTTCACGCCGTCCTTGTGGTTGACAAGCCGTAAAAAGCGCACGACGTTATCGAAGTTATCGAGGGGCTCTCCGATGCCCATCATGACGATGCCGCCCACCCGCTCGCCCGAATCGCGCGCGGCCATAATGACCTGGCCGAGCATCTCCGAGGGAAGGAGATCGCGCACCTTGCCTCCGATCGTGGAGGCGCAGAAGCGGCAGCCCATACGGCAGCCGACCTGGCAGGAGATGCAGAGGGTGTTGCCGTGGCGGTATTTCATCAGAACGCTCTCAATGCACTCGCCGTCGTGGAGGCGGAACAGGTACTTGACCGTACCGTCCACGGCCGAGGTGAGCTTCTGCTCGATGCTCGGCAGGGCAAAGAGACACTCGGCCGAGAGGCGCTCACGCAGGGGCTTTGGCAGCGTGGTCATAGCGGCGGGCGGGGTGCCCTGCATCGCGTGGCCGAAGATCTGACGGGCGCGGAAGGCGGGCTCGCCCCACGCCGCCATCAGCTCCGAAAGCTCGGCGGGCATCATCGAAAGAAGGTCGTGCATAGTTATGTTCTCCTGAGCTTGGCCATAAAAAATCCGTCGGTGCCCGTACGGTGGGGCCAGAGGGTGAGCATGCCGCCCTCCGACGACAAGGGGCCAAGGGTAAAGTCCTCAGCGGTGAATTCGGGGTGGGTAGCGAGAAAGGCGCGGACGGCACTCTCGTTCTCCTCCTCGGTGAGGGTGCAGGTGGAAAAGACCATCACGCCCCCCGTGCGGAGCGCCGCGGCGGCGGCATCAAGGATCCGCGCGGAGAGGGCCGCCAGCTCCCCGACCGACGAGAGCGGACGGTAACGGAGATCGGGCTTTTTGGCGATAACGCCGAGCCCCGAGCAGGGCACGTCGCAGATCACACGGTCGCACGCTCCGAAAAGCGCGGCGTCGGGCAGAGAGGCATCGCGCTCCTCCACCGTGAGCGAGGAAAGGCCGAGGCGGGCGGCCCCCTCACGAATGAGGGGGAGCTTGGCGGCACGCAGGTCGCGTGAGATCACGCGGCCCGTATCGTTCATGGCGATCGCGGCACCGAAGGACTTGCCGCCGGGGCAGGCACAGACGTCCAGCACCGTGTCGTCGGGGTGGGGATCGAGAAGGAGCGTTGTCAGCTGAGAGGCGGTGTCCTGGACGAAGAACTCGCCCTCAAGAAAGCCGGGGAGGGCGGGAACCGAGGCGGCACCGTCAAGGAGCAGTCCGCAGGGGGAGAGGGGATCGGGGCGGACGGCATGGCCCGCAGACGCAAGGCGAGAAAGAAGCGCCTCGCGCGTGGTCCTCTGCGTATTGACGCGCAGGCCGAGAGGGGGGCGCGTGTTGAAGGCCGACAAGAGGGCGGGCAGGGCCTCCTTGCCGAGGCGGCCCGCAAAATATTTGACAGTCGGGAGCGGGATCGACTCCGAGACCGAGAGATAGCGAAGGGGGTCGCGCGACTCCGAGGGCAGGAGCGACTGCGGGGGGCGATCGGCGGCGGCGCGCAGGGCGGCGTTCAGAAGCGCACGCTCTCCGCGGTCACGACCGAGCGCCACGCTCTCTGAGACGGCGGCGTGCGGGGGCACCGAGGGCATATAAAAAAGCTGATAGAGCCCCAGGCGCAGAACGGCACGGGTATGCGGGGTGAGAGACTCGGGCGAGCGGGCGGTCAGCACACCGATCGCATAATCGAGGCGCAGGCGGCGCTCCACGGTACCGTAGAAAAGGGCGGTCATGAAGGCGCGCTCGCGCGGAGGCATCGCCGCAAGGCGCTCGGCGTCCGCCGTGAGATTGGCGTAGCCCCCCTCCGCCTCCTGCCGCAGAAGGAGCGAGAGGGCGCCGCGACGGGCCGTGTCAGTCACGCCGACGGCCGGCGGCATTGCCGATGATGAGAAGGAGGCGCAAGATCTGCGCGAGCGAAACGGTGAGGGCGGCCACGTAGGTCATGGCGGCGGCCGTCAGCACACGGCGAGCGCCGCGCTCCTCGGCGGGGGTGAAGTAGCCCGAGGACGAGAGGGCGGCCATCGCACGGCGCGAGGCGTTGAACTCGACGGGCAGGGTGACGAGCTGGAAAAGGGCGGTCAGCGCAAAGAGAAGCACGCCCGCATAGGCGACGTAAACGAAGATCTCGGCGAGGAAGATCAGCACGATGCCGATGAGAATGAGCCACATACCAACCGAGGAGCCGACGTTGGTCACGGGAACAAGCGCCATACGGAGCCGCGCGGGAGCGTACTCCTCGGCGTGCTGGACGGCGTGGCCCGCCTCGTGCGCGGCAACACCGCAGGCGGCGGCGTTGCGGCCGCTGTACACGGCGCCCGAGAGATAGACGGTGTCGGTGCGGGGATCGTAATGGTCGGTCAGCGTCCCCTCAACGGTCTCGATGCGGACGTGGGTGAGGCCGTGGGAATCGAGGACCATACGCGCCGCCTCGGCGCCCGAGATGCCGTTCGAGATGTCCATACGCTCGTACTTTGCGTAGGTCGATCTCACCATATACGAGGCGTACAGCGCGAGCAGCACGAAGGGCAGGACGATGATGAGGTAATAGACGTCAAAAAACATAGGTTTTTCTCCTTCTATGAGGTTTCGTTATTTTCCGAGGATCTCGCCGAGGCGGATCTTTCGGCCGCGGACGAGGTCAGCGGCGGTCTGCTCGCCGCGCCCCTCGGGCTTGACGCGCAGAAGAAGGATCGTGCCGTCACCCGTGGCAACGGTAACGGCGCCCTCACCACGGTCGGAAAGAGCCAGAACGGTGCCGGGGACGGCGGCCGTCTTGCGGGGGGCGGGATAGACGCCGTACCGATCGGCGCCCTCCCCCGCGGCGGCGCGGACGATCTTAAGGCCGACACCGTCCTCGGTGTGCGTGGTGGCAAGGGGCATGGGCGAAAGGCCGCGGATCCTGGCGAGGATCTCGGCACTCGGGCGTGAGAAGTCGATGACCGCGTCCTCCTTGGTGATCTTTTCGGCGTAGGTGGCCCCCTCCTCGGCCTGGGGAATGCGGGGAGCGGTGCCCTCGGCGAGGGCATCGAGGGCGGCGACAAGCAGAGGCCCGCCGATGGCGGCCGAGCGGTCGTGCACCGTACCGAAATCGTCGTCGGGGCCGATCGCAAAGCGCTCGGTGGAGAGGATATCGCCCGTATCGAGCCCCTCGGCCATATACATCACGGTGACGCCCGTCTCACGCTCGCCCGCCATAATGGCGCGCTGCATCGGGGCGGCGCCGCGGTAGCGCGGCAGGAGCGAGACGTGCAGATTGAGACAGCCGTAGCGCGGATAGTCGAGAAGATAGCGCGGCAGGATCTTGCCGTACGCCACGACCACCACGGCCTCGGGCTTCACCTCCTCAAGGAGAGGAAGAAGCGCCCCGTCACGGAGCGTTTCGGGCTGGTGGACGGGGATCCCCAGCGCCTCGGCGCGCACCTTGACGGGCGGCGGCGTCAGCACGTAGCGGCGGCCCTTGGGCTTATCGGGCTGGCAGACCACGGCCGCAACGGTATGGTGCGAGGCGGCCAGCGCCGAAAGGCACTCGGCGGCGATGTCGGGCGTGCCCATAAAGAGAAGCTTCATTCGTCCACCTCGACCTCGTCTCTGCCAAGACGGCGGATCATACCGTCGGTGAAAAGGACACCGTCAAGATGATCGAGCTCGTGGCAGAAGGCACGGGCGAGAAGCCCCTTGCCCGTATACTCCACCTCGTTCCCGTGGCGGTCGAGGGCGCGCACCGTGACCGCCTTCGGGCGGCGGGTGATGCCGTAAACGCCGGGGATCGAGAGGCAGCCCTCGCTCTCCTCCTGCGTGCCCGCACGGGCGACGATGCGGGGATTGATGAGCTCATAGAGCTTTCCTTCCTCGTCCTCAATGACGACTAAGCGGCGCAAAACCCCCACCTGGACAGCGGCAAGGCCACAGCCCTTGGCGGCGTGCATCGTTTCCACCATGTCGTCAAGAAGCGTGAGAATGCGGGGGGTGATCTCCTCCACGGGGCGGCTCGTTTTCCGAAGGATCGGATCGCCCTCCTTTACAATATTCAAAACAGCCATAAGTCCTCCTTACTCACACGTCGCAGGGATCGAGGTCCACCGACAGTGTTACCCCACCACGCGGCGAGTATTCGCGCATTAGTGTGCCGAAATAGGCACGAGTTGTTGAGTTTAGTTTACATTTGAAGATGAGACGCATACGGAATTTCCCCTCGGCCTTGAAGGTGCGGGCGGGGAAAGGGCCGAAGATAAAGAGGGGCTGACCGCCAAGCGTTCCCTCGGCCAGGGTGGCGGCCTCACGCGCGAGACGGTCGGCGGCGGCCGTGACGGTCTCCTCACCCTCGCCCGTGAGCGTCAACTCAGCCAGCTGGCAGAAGGGGGGAAAGGTCAGCTCACGCCGAATGGCGATCTCGCGGCGGTAAAAGCCCTCGTAATCCTGGCGGCACGCCAGGGCAATGATCTCGTTATCGGGGGTAAAGGTCTGAATGACGGCGTGGCCCGCCAGCTCGGCGCGGCCCGCTCGCCCGATGACCTGCGTGAGAAGCGAAAAGGTGCGCTCGGCGGCGCGGAAATCCGGCACGTGGAGCGAGATGTCCGCCGACAGCACGCCCGAGAGCGTGACGCGTGGAAAATCGTGCCCCTTGGTGACCATCTGGGTGCCGAGCAGAACGTCGGCCTCACCCGCGCGAAAGGCGTCCAGCATCGTATCGTAGGCGGCCTTGGTGGCCGTGGTGTCGGCGTCCATGCGCATGACGCGCAGGTCGGGAAAGGCCGCAGCCAGCGCTCCCTCGGCCTTTTGCGTACCCGCGCCGAGGAAGGAGATGCGCTCGTCTCCACAGGTGGGGCAACGGCGCACGACCGGCTCACGGTGGCCGCAGGTATGGCAAAGGAGATACGCCCCGCTCCGTCCCTCGTGATGCGTGAGAGAGACCGAGCAATTGGGGCAGTCAAAGACGTGCCCGCACCCACGGCAATGCAGTACCGAATGGTAGCCGCGACGGTTGAGGAACAGAATGGCCTGCTCGCCTGCCTCCTGCACGTCGGCGATATGCTCGGCAAGGCGGCGGCTGATGGGCGTTGTGTTGCCCGCGCGCAGCTCCGAGCGCAGATCCACGATCTCGGCGGTGGGGAGTGTGTTTTTGCCAAAGCGCTCGAGAAGCGGCACTAAGGTATAAATGCCGCGCTCGGCCTTATAATAGCTTTCGAGAGAGGGCGTGGCCGAGGCCATGACGACAAGCGCGTTATGGTGGGCGGCGCGGTGGGCGGCCACGTCCCGCGTGTGGTACTTGGGATCGGCGTCCGACTTGTAGGTATGCTCGTGCTCCTCATCAATGAGGATCAGGCCGATCTCGGGCAGGGGCGCGAACACGGCGCTCCGTGTGCCGATGACAAGATCGACGTGTCCCTCTCGGATACGGCGCCACGCGTCAAAGCGCTCGCCCTGCGAGAGCGAGGAATGAATGACCGCGACCCGCTCCCCGTAGCGGCGGCAGAAGATGCCGACGGTCTGGGGGGTGAGGGCGATCTCGGGAACCATAAGAATGACACCGCGCCCCTCGGCGATCACGCGGTCCATCAGCTTCATCATCACGCGCGTTTTGCCGCTTCCCGTTACGCCGAAAAGAAGTGCGGCCTCGGGGCGGCGGCGCTCGTAAAGTGCAAGGAGCTGACCGTAGGCCGTTTCCTGGGCGCGCGAGAGCGCGATGGGGGTAGTATCCCTCTCAGCGAAGGCGGCATAGGGCGAGCGATAGACCTCACACTCGCTGCGGACGAGCCAACCGTGGCGACACATAGCCGTCAGCTGGGCGGTGGTGGCTCCGAGGGCCGCGCACTCGGCGGCCGTGAGGGAGGGCGAGGCAGCGAGCGCCTCGAGAACGCGGCGATGGACGGGACTGCGGACACCCGCGCGCCCTTCGGCGGATAGCAGGGCGGTCAGCCCTTCGGGCTCGGCGGCGCGGTACTCGGCGGCGGTGGCGATCTTGGCGGCGGCGTTACCCGAGAGCAGGACGGGAGGCAGGATCGCGCGGACGGCATCGCCAAAGGAGGAGAGGGTGTGCTCGCGCAAAAAGGCGGCGAGCCGCAGCATCTCCTCGGTCATAGCAAAGCGCTCGTCCTCAACGCACAGGACCTCCTTAAGGCCCGTGCCCTCCCCCTCCTCAAGGAAGGCGACAACGGCAGGGCGGGGTCGGTCACCGCGCCCAAAGGGAACCGTCACGATCGCCCCGCGGTAAGCGGCGCCAAGGCGGGGGGGATAGCGATAATCGTACCGCTTATCGACGGCATACGGCACGCCGATAAGGTAGACACCGACGACCGTCACCGTCCGTCTCCGATCACTCTTCCTCGGCGGTCTCGACGGCCTCGTCGGCGGGCAGCTCGCCGGGGCGGTACATCTTGTAACGGCCCTCGGCCAGGCGCGTGATGGCGATCTTGACCGCCTTCTGGTCACGGTACTCGCCGTCGATGAGCGAGGCCAGCGACTTCTCGGTCTCGCGGTTGGCGATCATACGGTCGGCACGGGCGCGCTGCTCGACGTACTCGTCGGTCACGCGACGGGCGCATTTGGCGGCGCCGATGACAAGCTCATAGCGGTTGAAGTTGCCCTTGGTGAGTTCTGCGATAGAGGGTTTGATCATGATAGTATCTTCCTTTTGTGAAATTATTTTTTGTTTTCGGTATTAGTTGCCGCCCTCGGCGAGGCGGGCGCGGATCTCGTCGGTCTCAAGGGCCGAAAGAAGCACAAGGCCGCAGTCGGTCACAAGGACCGAGCGCGTTTTTTGGCCACAGCTGACGTCAATGGCCCGCCCCTCGTCCTTCGCGTCCTGCACTAAGCGCTTGATGGGCGCGGTGTCGGGCGAGGCGACGGTGATGATGCGAGAGGTGGCGGCGAGGTTGCCGAAGCCGATGTCGATGAATCTCATAGCGTCACTCCACGTTCTGCACCTGCTCACGGATCTTCTCAAGCTCGCCCTTCATGGCGACGACAAGATGCGCGATCTCGGCGTTCTGGGCCTTACTGCCGATGGTGTTGGTCTCGCGGTTCAGCTCCTGCATCAGAAAATCGAGGCGACGGCCCGAGGGCTCGGGAGCCGCGGCGATCTCGGAAAAGGCGACAAAGTGGCTCCGCAGACGCGCAAGCTCCTCGTCGACCGCGATGCGGTCGGCAAAGATCGCGACCTCGGTGAGCAGACGCCCCTCGTCGACCACAACGTCAAGCTCACCCGTCAGCTGGCGGATACGGGCCTCGAGGCGTTCGCGGTAGGCGGCCTTATCGGCGACCGAAAGCGCCTCGACCTTATCGGCATAGGAGGCGACCCTTTCGAGCTTTTCACGCATATCGGCCTCGGTGCGCGCCCCCTCGGCGGTGCGGGCGGCAAGGAAGCTCGCGCCCGCCTCACAAAGCACGGGATAAAGGCGCTCCCACTCGGCCTCGGCGTCCTCCTCGGCACGGGTGTAGGTAAAGAGATCGCGGTTCTCGGCGATGCGCATCGTCGTGATGTCATCGGGCGTACCGAGCTCGTCACGCAGGCGGCAGAGCGCCTCGTAATACCCACGGGCGAGGGCGGTATCGACCGTCACCGCCGAGATGCCCGTATCGTGGCGGTCGACCGTGACGTAAACGTCGAGCTTCCCTCGCGTTGTCACGTTCTTCTGCAGGTAGGCCTTGATGCGCTCCTCAAAGACCGCAAGGGCGCGGGGCGCCTTGACGGTGCAATCGAAGTAGCGGCTGTTGACGGCGCGAAGCTCTACGGTGATATCGCACTCCTTGCCCTCGGCGCGGGCGCGGCCGAAGCCCGTCATGCTTCTGATCATAGCGGTTCTCCTTTTTTCTTTTCCGAAATCACGCTGGCCAGCTCGTCAAGGAAGGTGGAAACGTCCTTGAACTCGCGGTACACCGAGGCAAAGCGGACGTACGCCACGGCATCGGCGGCACGCAGATGCTCCATGACCACCTCGCCGATCTCACGGGTGGTGATCTCGCCCGAGATGCGGCTCATCAGCTCACTCTCGACGGCGGTGGCAATGGCCGAGGCGTTCACAGGCCGCTTCTCGCAGGCCTTGAGCAGTCCCGTCTCCAGCTTGTGGCGGTCGAAGATCTCGCGCGAGCCGTTCTTTTTGATGACGGTCAGCGGCACGGTATCCACCACCTCGTATGTCGTAAATCTCTTGCCGCAGACCGTACACTCACGGCGGCGGCGAATGCTATTGTTCTCTTCCACGGGGCGGCTGTCAAGCACACGGCTGTCGGGCGCTCCGCACACGAGGCATTTCATAGGGGTACTCCTTTCTCGGGTCGGGGCGGCGCCTCGCACGCTACGTGCGCGCGACGCGCAAGCGATAACTCTATATACTATACCATATTTCTCACAAAATGTAAAGCGGTAACCGAAAAAACTTTTTTCGGCGCCTCCGTCGGGGGGAGCAGGCGCCCTGAATACCGTCTCACCGACCGCCTGGCTCCTTTCGTCCATTTTGCAAAGTTTTCTTTTCTTATTCGCCGTTTTTTGACGATATGCATTCGGTTTTTACTTTTTTCTTTTTCCTTTTGCGACAGAAAGGGGCGACACCTTGACACGATTTTTATTTGTGTCGGCGGTGTTACGGATCTGTGTCCGCCAAGGGGCGACGGCGTTCGTCCCGTTTCGCCACGAGGTCCTAGCCGTCACCCTTGACAAGGCACGGCACATCGTTTATAATAAGAAAAGAAAAAAGCCGCTGTTGCGGCTTTTCGGTGAAGTTACTCAAAGTAGGCATAGGCCTCCTCGCAAGGCAAGGGCAACGTGAAGGCCAGCTCCTTTCCGCTTTTCGGGTGAGGAAAGGAGAGTCGTCTTGCAAAAAGGCCGAGGGGAGCGCGCTCGCGCCCGCCGTAGCGGCCGTCGCCGTAGAGCGGCATACCGCGCCCCGAGAACTGCACGCGGATCTGGTGGGTGCGCCCCGTTCCGAGACGGACGGCGACCAGCGAGAGCGGCGTACCGTCGGCGGCTGTGGCCGTGGCCTCGGTACGGTAGGCAAGGTGCGCCCCTCGGACGCCGTGGCGCATACGGTCGACGATAAAGGACTTGCCGCGCTTAGCATCGCGGAAGAGAAGGTCGCACATCTCGCCCTCCGCGGGATCGGGGACGCCGTGGACCACGGCGGCGTATTCCTTAAGAAAACGCCCCTCCTGCAAGAGAGCCGAGAGCTTTCCTGCCGTTTTTCCGTCACGGGCAAAGACCATCAGCCCCGCCGTTTCGCGGTCAAGGCGGTGGACGGTAAGGACGGGCGAGCCAAGCTCGGCCGCAAGCAGGGCGGGCATTCCGCCCGCGTCCGAGCCCTCGGACAGCACACCGCGCGGCTTTTCGGCCACAACGATCCAGTCATCGGTATAAAGAACGTTCATAAACGCGCACCTCACGCTTAAAGTATAGCAGATGAGAGAGGGTTTGGCAAGAGCCATTCGCCAAGGCGCGAAAAAATAACGGCGGCACCACCGCCACCGGAGGTAACCTATGGATATCCAAGCCATTCTTTCCCGCGTTGATCACACCCTGCTTCGTCAGGACGCCACACGGGAGGAGATCCTTGCACTTTGCGACGAGGGGCTCCGCTACCGCTGTGCCTCTGTCTGCATTCCGCCCTGTTTTCTTGAGGCGGCGCGTGCTCACACCGAGGGGCGCCTTACGCTTTGCACCGTCATCGGCTTTCCGAACGGGTATATGCGCACGGCCGCCAAATGCTTTGAGGCGAGCGATGCCGTGAAGGCGGGGGCCGACGAGATCGATATGGTGATCCACGTCGGCGCTCTGCGCGAGGGGCGCTACGACGACGTGCGCGCCGAGATCGCCGCGGTGAAGGCGGCCTGCGAGGGTCGGCTCCTCAAGGTCATCATCGAGACCTGCCTTCTCACCGACGAGGAGAAGGCGGTGATGTGTCGCCTTGTGGCGGAGGGAGGCGCCGAGTACATCAAGACCTCGACGGGCTTTGCGGGCGGCGGCGCCACCGCCGCGGACGTGGCGCTTCTGGCCAAGCACCGTCCCCGGGGGCTGCTCATCAAGGCGGCGGGCGGCATCTCGTCGCTCGAGGACGCCGAGCGCTTTATTGCGCTGGGAGCCGACCGCCTCGGCACCAGCCGCATCGTCCGCATCGTCAAGGAAATGGAAAAGGAGGGCACCTACCGTGTCTAACACCCCCACCGCTCACATCGGGACTACCCCCGAGACTATCGCGAACGTCGTCTTAATGCCCGGCGACCCCAAGCGCTCCCGCTTTATCGCCGAGAATTTTCTCGAGGGAGCCGTTCTTTTTAACGACCTGCGCGGCGTGCAGGGCTACACGGGCACCTATAAGGGGCGCCGCGTGTCGGTCATGGCCAGCGGTATGGGCATGCCGTCGATGGGCATTTACAGCTATGAGCTCTTCTCCTTCTTCGGCGTGGAGGCGATCCTGCGCATCGGTACGGTGGGCGGTATGAGCCCCGACGTCCGCGTGCGCGACCTGCTTCTCGGCATGGGCGCCTCGACCGACTCCAATTTTGCCGCACAGTATCATCTGCCCGGTACCTTCGCTCCCCTTGCCTCCTATCCGCTCCTCTCGGCCGCCGCCGAGATCGTGAGGGCGCACGGCTTTCGCTATCACGTCGGCAATCTTCTCTCGACCGACGTCTTTTACGGCGACTCTCCCGCCGATAACGAGGCCTGGCGCAAAATGGGCGTCCTGGGCGTGGAAATGGAGGCGGCCGCCCTCTATATGAACGCGGCAAGGACGGGCAAGCAGGCGCTGGCGATCTGCACGGTATCCAACCACCTGCTGACGGGTGAGGAGACCACCGCCGCCGAGCGCGAGACGAGCTTCACCGATATGATGACTCTGGCGCTTGAGACCGCCCTTACCGTTGAGGGGTAAGCCGTGACGGTCTACGATATTATTACGAAGAAAAAGACGGGTGGCGTCCTTTCGCGCGAGGAGATCGATTTCTTCATTGCGGGCCACACGGAGGGACGGATCCCCGATTATCAGGCCTCGGCGCTCCTGATGGCGATCTGCCTTCGCGGTATGACCGACCGCGAGGCGGCCGATCTGACGGGGGCCATGATGCGCTCGGGCGACGTCATTGATCTCTCCGCCCTTGGCGCCCACACCGCCGACAAGCATTCGACGGGCGGCGTCGGTGATAAGACTACCCTGATCGTGGCGCCCTTAGCCGCGGCGATCGGCTGTACCGTAGCCAAAATGTCGGGGCGCGGCCTCGGCCTCACGGGCGGCACGGTGGATAAGCTCGAATCGATCGCGGGGTACCGCACCTCGCTCACGCCCGAGGAGTTTCTCACGACCGTCAAAAGGACGGGGATCGCCGTGGTCGGACAGAGCGGTTGCCTCGCCCCCGCCGACAAAAAGCTCTACGCCCTGCGCGACGTGACCGCCACGGTCGACAGCATTCCCCTCATCGCCTCGAGCATCATGTCGAAAAAGCTGGCCTCGGGGGCGAAGCGCATCGTGCTTGACGTCAAGGTCGGCAGCGGTGCCTTTATGAAGACCGAGGAGGAGGCGCGGCACCTCGCGCGCCTGATGGTGGACATCGGCCGTGCGCACGGGCGGAGCGTTTGCGCGGTGCTCTCGGATATGGGAGCGCCTCTCGGGCGGGCCGTCGGTAATGCGCTTGAGGTCGCGGAGGCCGTGGAGGTCCTTCGCGGCGGCGGTTGCCCGCGCCTGCGAGCCCTCTGCAAGCCCCTCGCTGCTCTGATGGCCGAGGGAGCACTGGGGCTTCCCCGTGAGGTGGCCGAGGAGCGCGCCGAGGCGGCCCTCACAAACGGCGATGCCTACCGAAAGATGTGCGAATGGATCGCGGCGCAGGGGGGTGACGTCTCACTTCTCCATGACACGAGCCGCCTGCCGCGTGCCACCCACAGCTATACCGTAAGAGCCGATCGCAGCGGCTTCCTCACCGCGATCGATGCCGAGGCCGTTGGCCGTGCCGCCATGCTCCTCGGCGCGGGACGCGAGCGGAAGGAGGATCCGATCGATCCCACCGCGGGCGTGCGCCTTGAGCGGACAGTCGGTGACCGCGTGGAGCGCGGCGATGCCATCGCAACGCTCTTGACCGACACCCGAAGCGACCGCTTCCCCGAGGTCGCCTCGCTCCTCTCCGAGGGGATCGCGATCGGCGATGCCGCCCCCATTCTCCGCAACGTGATCCTCGACGTCATCGGCTGACAGAACGCCGGAAGCAAGCGCAAAGCCGCCTCTGCTTCCGGCTCTTTTTTCGCATTTTTCGTAGTAATGTTTTCTTTACATTTACTTTTTTAAAAATGGCCTTATTTTCGTATATTTTTGTTTACATAACGGCGTTTTGTTTGACAAAATCGGGGCGTTTGGAAAGTAAAG
>JAFVYX010000031.1 GCA_017500625.1 Clostridia bacterium
GGCGACCTATACCGAGGGGCAGCGCATCACGGTCGGCGGTGTGATTACCCGCCGCACGGTGAAAAACCTTAAAAACGGATCGACAATGGGCTTTTTGACGCTGGAGGATCGCTATGGCGAGATCGACGGCATCGTGTTTGCCAAAACGCTGGATTTGTTGGGGCGCTACCTCATACAGGATACCGCTGTGGCGGTAACGGGGAAGCTCTCCTGCAAGGAGGGGGAGCGCCCTGAGATCATTGTGATGTCGGTAACACCGCTGCGCTCGGATACCGAGTCGCCGCCAAGGGAAACGGGCGGCGCACCCCGGCGCCTCTTCCTTCGCGTGCCCTCTTTGGATTCGGACTCCTGCCGCATGGCTCTCCGCCTTCTTGAGAGATCGACGGGGGAGATCGGCGTTGCCGTTTACGATGCTTCCTCGGAAAAATACGTCACAGTCTCGGACCGCTACGTCAGCGCCGATCCCGACCTGTTGACTTCGCTCTATCGAATTCTTGGCAGAGAAAACGTGGTGCTGCGCTGATGCATGCCACACTTCGACGTTCCGTAGTCCCATTTAATCTTATACTAATATATATGGAGGAACTCTTATGACACTCGGGAATATCATTCTTGATCTTGTTCTTTTGCTGATGCTCGTTATCGGTCTGGTCTCGGGCTGGCGCCGCGGACTTTTGGCCTTTGTTCTGAAGGGGGGCGCGGGCATTCTTTCCGCGATCCTTTCCGTGAGCTTTTACCGTCCCGTCGGTGAGCTGCTCAAGGGGAAGTATTTCCTTGCACCCATTCGCTCGTCGATCGACGGCGCTGTACTCGACCTTGTCGGTCCGACGCCGACGCCCGAGGAGCTGACGTCCTCCGTACCGGAAAACCTCAAGAACGTGGCAGGCCTTTTTGGCGTGGATCTTAACGAAATGGCCGGCTCCGCCATCGCCGAGGGGGGCAACGTCGTGGAGAAATTTTCGGCGGGTGCCGCGGATATGATCGCGGGATTTCTGGGCCTGGCCGTGGCCTTCCTTCTGCTTTTCATAGGCTCTTACATCGTTCTCCGTATCTTCTCAAAGCCGCTTTCCAAGGTCATTATGAAGATTCCGCTGCTCGGCGGTGTGAACCGGCTTTTCGGCCTTATCGTCGGCGGTCTTTTGTCCTTCCTGCTCGTTTGGGTGCTGGTCTTTGCTGTGGCGCTTGTCGATCAGGCTGCAGGCCTCTCCTTCCTTGAGGTCGATGAAACGGTCCTCGGCGGATTCTTTCACCGCACGCTCTCCCTTTCGAGTCTTATCGGAGGGAATTGATTTTCAGTAAAGGTAATTAAGAAATGCAAATGTGTGTCAGATGCCACAGGCGTGTTGCCGTGGTGTTTATAACCAGAATGGATAAGGACGGAACGGTCAACGAGGGGCTTTGCCTCAACTGTGCCAGAGAGCTTGGCATCAAGCCCGTCAACGATATGCTGGAAAAGATCGGCGTTTCCGAGGAGGACATTGAGAGAATGTCCGAGGATCTGCGCAACGCCCTCACCGAAGGCGGTGCCGAGGAGACGGAGGGTGAGGACGGCGGAGAGGACGGCGGCGCTCCCGCCATCGATCTTCCCAAGATCTTTCAACGTCTCGGTTTTCCCGTGATGCCGCAGAAGCCGAACGAGGGTGGCGAGGAGCCAAGGCGTCAGCGCAACGATAATAAAAAGAAGGAAAAGCCGCATAAGCTTCTCGATACCTATTGCAAGGATCTCACAGCGGAGGCGGCTGCCGGTCGCCTTGACCGCATCGTCGGCCGTGACCGTGAGCTGGAGCGCGTCATACAGATCCTTTGCCGCCGTCAGAAGAACAACCCTTGCCTGATCGGCGAGCCGGGCGTCGGCAAGACCGCTATCGCGGAGGCGCTCGCCCTTCGTATTGTGGCGGGTGACGTGCCGTACCGCCTGCGCGACGTCCGCCTTTGCCTTCTTGATCTCACGGCTCTGGTCGCGGGGACGCAGTTCCGCGGTCAGTTTGAGTCGCGGATCCTCGGTCTGCTTTCCGAGGTCAGAAGTGCGGGGAACGTGATCCTTGTGATCGACGAGGTACACAACATTGTGGGGGCCGGTGAGAGCGAGGGAAGCATGAACGCCGCCAATATCCTGAAGCCCGCCCTTTCACGCGGTGAGATCCGCGTCATCGGAGCCACCACGCTGAAGGAATACCGCAAATTCATCGAAAAGGACAGCGCTCTTGAGCGCCGCTTCCAGCCCGTGAGCGTGCTTGAGCCGTCGATCGAGGAAACGGTCGAGATGCTTCGCGGAATCAAGGGATATTATGAAGAA
>JAFVYX010000299.1 GCA_017500625.1 Clostridia bacterium
CAACGAAAAGACGGGACTGCCGACGCTGGAGGTCGTTAATACCGTTCTCCACGCGGGCGGTAAGTTTGGCGGAGACGGCTATAAGATCGCGGGCGGCTTGCACGGCGTCGGCGCTTCGGTCATTAACGCGCTCTCCGAGTGGCTGGAGGTCTCAAACCACCGCGGAGGAAGGAAGTACACCGAGCGCTTTGTGCGCGGCCACGTGGACCGTCCCTTTACCTGTGAGGGGGACACCGACCTGCACGGCCTGACCGTCACCTTTAAGCCCGATCCCACCATTTTTGAGGAGACGGTCTTTGACTATGACGTCGTCCTCAAGAGAATGCGTGAGCAGTCCTTCCTCAATGCGGGCGTCAAGATCGTGCTTTGCGACAAGCGTGAGGGACAGGAGCGTGAGGAGGTCCTCTGCTATGAGGGCGGTATCATCAGCTTTGTCGAGTACCTGAACGAGCAGAAGCACGCCGCCCTTGTGCATAAGGATATCGTCTATATGAAGGGAGAGCGTGACGGCATCGTGGCCGAGGTCGCGCTCCAGTACAACGACTCCTATAACGAAACGCTCATCTCCATTGCCAACAATATGGCCACGATCGAGGGCGGTACCCACGAGAGTGGCTTCAAGTCGGCGATCACCAAGGCGATCAACGATTATGCGAGAAAGATCGGTCAGCTGAAGGAGAGCGACAAGAACCTCTCGGGCGAGGACGTGCGTGAGGGCATCACCGCCATCATCAGCGTCAAGCTCCAGGACGCCCAGTTTGAGAGCCAGACCAAGGCCAAGCTCGGCAACTCCGAGGTGCGCTCGCTGGTCGACTCGATCGTTTCGAAGAAGATGGAGGAATATTTCGAGGAGAACCCGACCTCGGGTAAGGCCATCATCGAGAAGGCCATGGCCGCCTTCCGCGCGCGTGAGGCCGCCCGCAAGGCGCGGGAGATGACGCGCCGTAAGAGCGTTCTCGAAAGCTCCTCGCTCCCCGGCAAGCTCCGTGACTGCCAGGAAAAGCGTGCCGAGCTGACCGAGCTCTATCTTGTGGAGGGTGAATCGGCCGGTGGCTCCGCGACCGACGGGCGCGACAGCCGCTACCAGGCCATTCTCCCCCTGCGCGGTAAGATACTGAACGTGGAAAAGAGCCGCCTTGACAAGGTCTATGCCAACACCTCGATCATCCCGATCATCCAGTCTCTCGGCTGTGGCATCGGGGAAGAATTAAATATTGAAAAGCTGCGTTACGGCAAGATCATTCTTATGGCTGATGCCGACGTGGACGGCGCGCATATCCGCGTGCTGCTTCTCACCTTCTTCTTCCGCCACATGAAAAAGCTCATCGAGGAGGGCCACGTCTACCTCGCCCAGCCCCCGCTCTACAAGATCAAGAAGGGCAAGCAGGAGAGATACGCCTTCTCGGACGCCGAGCGCGACCTCATCATTGAGGAAATGGGCGGCAACATCGAGGCCGAGCGCTATAAGGGTCTTGGTGAGATGGACCCCGAGCAGCTGTGGGAGACCACGATGAACCCCGAAACGCGCACGCTTCTCAAGGTCGAGATGAGCGATGCGATCCTTTGCGACCAGGTCTTCTCTCTTCTGATGGGAGATGACGTCGAGCCGCGCCGCGAGTTCATCGAGCAGAACGCGAAATTCGTTGAAAATCTTGACATTTAAGGAAAGGAGATAAGAAATGGAGCATAAAAACGTCCCTATGGACATTTCCTTTCCCGAGCAGAAGATCGAAAAACGCGCTATGGAAAAGGAGGTACGCCAGGCGTTCCTCGAGTATTCCATGAGCGTCATCACCTCGCGCGCCCTTCCCGATGTGCGCGACGGTATGAAGCCAGGCCAGCGCCGCATTATGTACGCGATGTACGAGGACGGTCTGACCTACGATAAGCCCTTCCGCAAATCGGCCACCACGGTCGGTAACGTGCTGGGCCGCTATCACCCCCACGGCGACGCGGCGGTCTACGATACGATGGTCCGCCTCGCCCAGTCCTTCTCTCTCCGCTATCCGCTGGTTGACGGCCACGGTAACTTCGGTAACGTGGACGGTGACGGCGCGGCCGCCTACCGTTACACCGAGGCGAGAATGGCCAAGATCGCGGGCCACCTGATGGGTGACATTGAGAAGAACGTCGTCGATTTCACTCCGAACTTTGATAACAGCCGCAAGGAGCCGACCGTGCTCCCCGCCCGCTTCCCGAACCTTCTTGTGAACGGCGCTGTGGGTATCGCCGTCGGTATGGCGACCAACATTCCCCCGCACAACCTCGGTGAGGTCATCGACGGCACCATCTACCGTATGGACCACCCCGAATGCACGGTGCCCGAGCTTATGCAGTACGTCAAGGGGCCCGACTTCCCGACCGCCGCGATCATTTACGGCTCGCGCGGTATGCAGGAGGCCTACGAGACGGGGCGCGGCCGCGTCATCGTCCGTGCGCGGGCGCGTGTGGAGGAAAAGGAGCATCGCATCGTCGTTACCGAGATCCCCTACATGGTCAACAAATCCCAGCTTGTCGGCGCGATCGGCGATCTTGCCAACCAGAAGCGCATCGAGGGCATTACCGACGTGCGTGACGAGTCGGGCCGCGCGGGCATGCGCATTGTGATCGAGTACCGCCGCGATGCCAACGGCGAGGTCATTCTCAACCAGCTTTACAAGTTCTCGCAGATGCAAAGCACCTGCGCCGTGAATATGCTGGCACTGGTGGGCGGTGAGCCGAAGGTGCTGTCGCTCCCCGATATCCTCGACCACTATATCCGCCACCAGGAGGAGGTCGTGGTGCGCCGCACGCGCTTCGATCTTGAAAAATCCCTGCACGAGATGCACATCTTTGAGGGCTATAAGACCGCGATCGACCACATCGACGAGGTCATTGAGATCAGTCGCTCCTCGGCCTCGATCCCCGATGCCAAGGAAAAGCTCTCGGCTTCCTTCGGCCTTTCCGAGGCGCAGGCAGGGGCGATCGTTGAGATGACGCTCGGCAAGCTCTCGGGCCTTGAGCGCCGGAAGATCGAGGACAGGATCGAGAAGCTCTCGGCCCGCGTCAGTGAGCTGCGGGGCATTCTTGCCGATGAGGAGAAGGTCAAGGACATCATTCGCGAGGAGCTGCTCCTTGTCAAGGATAAATTCGCGGACGACCGCCGCACCGAGCTGTGCGAATCGACCGAGGAGATCGACCTTGAGGACCTCATTCCCCGTCACACCTGCGTGCTGACCCTCACCCACGGCGGCTACATCAAGCGTCAGCCCGCCTCGACCTACGCGGCGCAGAACCGCGGCGGCAAGGGTGTCATCGGTATGACCACCAAGGAGGAGGACTTCGTTGAGAACGTCCTCGTTGCCAACAGCCACGAGTATCTCCTCTTCTTCACCAACCTCGGCAAGGTCTATACCAAAAAGGCCTACCGCATTCCCGAGGCCTCGCGTACCGCCAAGGGCACGAACATCGTGAACGTCCTTGAGGGTCTCGCCGAGGGCGAGAAGATCACCGCCATCATTCCGATCGCGGGCTTCTCGGCCGACGAATTCCTGACGATGGTCACAAAGCGCGGCGTGATCAAGCGCACGCGCCTTTCGGAGTACGAGTACCAGAGAAAGGGCGGTAAGCGCGCCCTGACGCTCGATGAGGACGATGAGCTTCTCTTCGTCCGCCACACCCATGGTGAGGGCGAGCTGGTGCTGGCCACGAGAAGCGGTCTTGCCACGCGCTTCTCGGAGGAGACGGTGCGCGTCATGGGCCGTACGGCCCGCGGTGTGCGCGGCATTACGCTCCGCGGCGACGATGAGGTCGTGGGCGTGGCACTGGTAGAGGAGGGCAAAAAGCTCCTGACGATCACCGAGAACGGCTTTGGTAAGCGCTGTGACTTTGAGGATTTCCGCTCGATGAGAAATCGCGGCGGCCTCGGCGTTTCCTGCCACAGCATTTCCGAGAAAACGGGCGCTCTCACCGCCATTGCGTCGGTGAGCGAGGAGGACGACATCATGCTCATCACCTCGGCGGGCGTCATTATCCGTACCCCCGTTGCGGGCATTCCCACCTATTCGCGTACCGCGGGCGGCGTCATTGTGATGCGCCTTGACGAGGGCGTGAAGGTGGTGACCTTCACCCGTCTTGAGCGCGAGGAGGACACTCTCCGCGAGATCGAGGCCGCCCCCGCCGACGAGACGGCGGCCGCGCCCCTCGGTGAGATCGGTGCGATGCTCGGTGATGCGGCCGAGGCCGAGGACGGCGCTCCCGCGACCGAGGAGGACGAGGCGTGAGACGCACTCTCCCCGCACTTTTGCTCCTTTTTTCGCTCGTTTTGACGCTGGCCGCCTGCACACCGCGTCCCCCCGCGGTGACGGCGGAGGAGGTCCTGCCCGCCGCGCGGGCGCTCCTTGAGGCGTCAAAGCCCGTCAATCAGGCCTTTGTCGGGGACGGCATTCCCGTCAGGGCGGGGGCGGGCGCCGTTGGCGCGTACTTCCCCGCCGACGAAGGGTGGCTCACGGCCCATGGCATCGAAACGCTCGATGACCTGCGCGCCTCGGCCGAGGCGGTCTACACGCCGACCGTGACGGCGCTCCTCTTCCGTAAGGCCTTCCCCTCGGACGTTGCCTACGATTACCAGGTGCGCTCGGTCGCCACGGGAGAGGGGATCCTCGTCCTCATCACCCGTGAGCCGATGTTCGACTGGTACCGCGGCATCACCTACGAGTATCTTTACGATACTATGACCGTGACCGCGGCCACCGCCACCTCGGCGACCGTTGCCCTCACCGTCCGCATTTATAAGGACGGTGCCGCTCCCATAGAGCGCACGCTCTCCCTGCCGCTCGTTCTTACCGAGGGCGGCTGGCGGTGCGATAAGCTCACCTCGGTGGCCTACGCTGAGGAGTTAGAATGAGTAATAAGAATAAGCAATAGAATAAAATCACACAAGAAAGGTTCGAAACGATGAAGTACAATGAGAAGATCGTGGCCCTCAGAAAAGCCAACGGCTTTACTCAGGAGGGATTCGCCCGCGCTGTCGGTGTGACGCGCCAGGCGGTCTACAAATGGGAGGTCGGCGATTCTTATCCCGAGGCCGAGAAGCTTCTGGCGATCAAGCGCCTTTTCGGGATCAGCATTGACGATCTGCTGGACGACAGCTTTGACGTTGTGGTCGAGAGAGCCAAGAAGTCCGCCCGCAAGAAGACGCTGCCCCCCGTGGTCGCTTCTGCCGCGGCGGCTCCCGTCGCTCCTGTGGTTGAGGAAGCTCCTGCGGTTGCCGCTCCCGCCCCTGCGGTCGAGGAAGCTCCCGTGGCTGAGCCCGTCCCCGCGGCCGCTCCTGCCCCTGTCGCTCCTGCCGCTCCCGCCGCGGCCGCTCCTGCCGCTCCCGCCCCTGCCACCGCCGAGGACGACCTTGACGAGTTTGGCTTTGAGGCCGTAGAGCAGAAGGGTGCCGGCGAAGGCAACCTCTTCGACGTTTTCATTCCGCGCCGCTAAGAAAACGCGGTTTTTGAAAAGTATTGTTTACAACTCACGCGTTTTGTGCGCGCGAGATTTTCTGCTATACACTGAATAAGAGAGGCGCTTTTGGCATATAATTCCACAGAAACCGAAAGAAGAGGTGTCTTGTGGTCAGAGGATGTGAAAAGCGCGTGGTCCGCCTTCAGAGGCCGGACAGCGAATATTTTGAAGAAGTCTTTTTTGTGTTGAAGGACGGGGCGCGCCGAGAGGCCGAGCGTACGGGGGATATCGTGCGTGAGGCCACGCGCCTTTTGTCCGAATGCGGCGGTGCTCCGAGGGAGCGTCGCCCCTGGGGCGTTCGCCCCTTTCTCCTCGGTGTGGCGGCCGCCTCGGCGGTCCTTTTGCCGCTCCTTTTTTTCCTTTGATCGTGTTCTCCCGTCGGCGGCGTCCCTCGGGAGTGCGGCCCTGCCGCTATAAAGAAAACCGAATACAAGTCCAAAGGGAGTGCCGTGCGTCACGGCAGGCGCTCCCCTTATTTCCTTATGCTGTGACAGAATAGGAACCAAAAATGAAAGACAAAGACAAGGCCACGCGCGAGCGCGCTAAGGCGCCGCGCGCCGAAAAGCCGCGCGTCGACAAGGCCACTCCCAAGCCGCGCGCCGAAAAGTCCGCCACTCCCAAACCGCGCGCCGAAAAGCCGCGCGCCGACAAGGCGGCCGCTCCCGCTCCCAAGCGGGGCAAAAAAAGCGAGGCCGCCGCCCACCGCTCCCCCAAGGCCGAGGGCGTGCGTAGGTCGGCGCCCCGCCGTGAGGCACCCCGAAAGGACGCCGCCACCCCCACGGCGGTGACCGCCACAGGAGCGCGCCGCAAGGGCGGCGCCCACCCGAAGCACAAGCTGCGCGTCGTTTTCCTTGGGGGGCTTCACGAGATCGGCAAGAATATGTGCGCCGTCGAGTACGGCGATGACATCGTGGTGATCGATGCGGGCATCGCCTTCCCCGACGAGGATATGCCGGGCGTTGACCTCGTCATTCCCGACATCTCCTACCTCACCGAGAACGCCCGCCGCGTGCGTGGCATTCTTCTCACCCACGGTCACGAGGACCACATCGGCGGTGTACCGTACGTCCTGCGGGAGCTGTCGGTGCCCGTTTACGGTACGGCGCTCACCGTGGGCATTCTCCGCCATAAGCTTGAGGAGGTCCGCCTTCCGAAGAAGCCCGACCTGCGCACCGTGCGTGCGGGCGACGTTGTTAAGCTCGGCGCCTTCACGGCCGAGTTCGTGCACGTCAACCACTCGATCCCCGATGCCTCGGCGATCGCTCTCCGAACGCCCCTCGGCACGATCCTGCACACGGGCGACTATAAGCTCGACGTCTCGCCGATCGGCGGGCGTATGATGGACGTCGGTCGCCTCTCCGCGATCGGCGATGCGGGCGTGCTTCTGATGCTGGGCGAGTCGACGAACGCCGAGCGCGTGGGGTACACCCCCTCGGAGCGCCGCGTCGGCAATTCGCTCGAGCAGGTATTTACCAAGTATCCCGACCGCCGTCTTGTGGTCGCGACCTTCTCCTCGAACGTTCACCGCGTCCAGCAGATCATCGATGCCTCGGTGCGCCACGGCCGCCGCGTGGTGGTCTTTGGGCGGAGCATGATGAGCGTTGTCGGCGCCGCCACCGAGCTTGGCTACATTCAGGCGCCCGAGGGCACGATCATTCAGCCGCAGGAGATGAAGCGCTTCCGTCCCGAGGAGCTGACGCTCCTTACCACGGGCAGCCAGGGTGAGCCGATGTCGGCGCTCTACCGTATGGCCTTTGGCGTGCACGACCGCGTGACGCTCACCTCGCAGGACGTGGTGGTGCTGTCCTCAAGCGCGATCCCCGGCAACGAGAAGCTGATCGGCAAGATCGTCAATACCCTCATTGCGAACGGGATCCGCGTCGAAAACGACGGCTCGATCGAGGGGATCCACGTCTCGGGGCACGCATGCAGCGAGGAGCTGAAGCTGATGCTGGCGCTCCTTCGCCCCACCTACTTTATGCCGATCCACGGCGAGGCGCGTCACCTCTTTGCCCATAAGGAGATCGCCGAGTTTATGGGCATCGCCCCCGACCGCATCTTCCTTGGCGAGAACGGCCGCGTTCTGGAGCTTGATACCGAGGGCGCGCGCTTTTCGGGCTCGGTGCCCGCCGGTCAGGTGCTGATCGACGGCTCGGGCATCGGTGACGTCGGCACCGCGGTGCTGCGCGACCGCAAGCTGCTCTCGGAGGACGGCCTCATCACCGTGGTCGCCACGATCGACCGCCACGAGGGGCTGGTGCTTTCGGGGCCCGAGATCGTCTCGCGCGGGTTTGTGTACGTCAAGGAGGCCGAAACGCTCATGGAGGAGCTTCGCGTGGCCGCCGCGCACACGCTCGAGGATATGCTCGAGCGCGGTGTCTATGACTTTAATGAAATGAAGAACGGGATCCGCGAGGAGCTCGCGCGGCTTGTGTTCAAAAAGACCAAGCGCCGCCCGATGATCCTTCCCTTCCTGATGGAGCTGTGACCGTGCGCGTCCGTGTGATGCCGCTTACCGAGGCGGCCACGCTCACAGAGCCCCTCGCCGCGGGCAGCGAGGAGTACGCCGCCCGTCCGAGGCATGAGGGAGTCAAAGAGCAGCGCCTGGCGGGGCTCCGTCTGGCCGCCGCCCTCTACCGTGAGGAGACGGGGCGTCCCCTGCCC
>JAFVYX010000300.1 GCA_017500625.1 Clostridia bacterium
GCTCCGTGCCCGAGGGGCGGATAAGCAGGCGCCCATGCGTACCGAGGAGGGCGGCGGCACGCTCACGGAGGGCGGACAGCTCCCCGTCGGTGGTGAGGGCCTCACGGGCGGCGGGGGTGAGGGGAAGATCGGCGGTGGCGGCAGGGTAACGCGCCAGCTCGGCGGCCAGAGCCGAAAGCGGTGCCCCCGACCGCGTAAGGAGCGAGAGGACCGAAAGTGCCGTGAGGAGCCCGTCTCCCGTGGCGGCAACGTCGGAGAAGATGACGTGGCCCGAGGGCTCGCCCCCCAGGGTAGCGCCCACGCGCTTCATCGTCTCGGCGACAAAGCGATCGCCGACGGGGGCGGCGTGAAAGGCGATGCCCTCGCGCTCAAGGCGGCGGGAAAGGCCGAGGTTTGACATCACGGTGCCGACAACGGCTCGGCTCCCCGCAAGGCCGCGGCGGTGGCGGTCGAGTGCGCACATGCAGAGGATCGCATCGCCGTCCACCGTGGCGCCGCGCTCGTCGATGAGAAGACAGCGGTCGGCATCGCCGTCGAAGGCAATGCCGAGGTCGAGGCGATGTTCCAAGACGGTGGCCGAAAGGCGTGAGAGCGAGGTCGAGCCGCACTCCTTGTTGATGTTGGTGCCGTCGGGCGCAGCGCCGAGCCAGAGGGGCGCAAGGCCGAGGCGAGCGAGGAGGCGTGGGGCGGTGGCGACGGCGGCGCCGTTCGCGCAATCGACGGCGAGGCGAAGGGGAGCGAGGGGGGTGTCGACGGTGGCCGCAAGGGCCGCGAGGTATTCCTCGGCGCCGGTGGGATCGGTGGGGGTGGCGATAGAAACGGGCGCGGCGGCGAGGCCCTCGTCTCCGAGGAGCGCCTCGATACGCTCCTCGCCCGCATCGGAGAGCTTGGTACCGTCACGGCCGAAGATCTTGATGCCGTTGTACTCGGCGGGGTTGTGCGAGGCCGAGACAACCACTCCCGCATCGGCCCCACGCGAGAGAACAAGGTGCGAAACGGCGGGGGTGGGCAGAACGCCGAGGAGGGTGACGGCGGTGCCGACCGAGCTAAGCCCTGCGGTGAGTGCCGCCACGAGCCCCCGGCACGAGGCACGCGTATCATGGCCGATCAGGACGGTGGGAGCGGGGCGCCCCTGCTCACCAAGGAGAAGGCCGAGCGCCCGTCCGACGGCGTGCGCGAGGGCGGGCGTCAATTCCTTACCGACAAGACCGCGGATCCCGTCGGTGCCGAAAAGACGGCTCACAGGGCGCACCTCCGCGCGGTGACGCTGCCGTCGCACTTCACGATGCTGTCCTCGGGCACGGCACCGCGGACGAGGGCGGTGGGATAGACCGAGGTGCGGCGACCGATGACGGTGCCGGGGCAGAGCACGGCGTTGCAGCCGATCTCGGCGCGGTCGCCGACCACGGCACCGAGCTTACGGAGACCCGTAGCGATGCGGCGCTCTCCCACACGGACGGTGACGGGAGTGCGATCGGCGCGGAGATTGGAGAGGATCGCCCCTGCGCCGAGGTGAGCGCGGTAGCCAAGGATCGAGTCGCCGACGTAATTGTAGTGGGGAGCGGCGGCACCGTCGAAGAGGACGGCGTTCTTTACCTCACTCGCATTGCCGACCACCACCCCCTCGCCGAGAAGCACGGCGCCGCGCAGGTAGGCCCCGGGGCGCAGCTCACAATCGGCGCCCACGATGCACGGCCCCTCGAGCGTGGCGTGGGGAGAAACGCGAGCCGAGCGGGCGACAAGCACCCCCTCTCCCCTCTCGACGTATTCGGCGGCGGGGAGAAGGGGCAGGAGCGAGAGAATGAACTCGGAAAGGGCCGGCAGGATCTCAAAGGGATAGACGACCGTCTCGAAGAGGGGGGCGGCTAAGGTGTGCGCGGTGTCCAAAAGGCACTCGCAGGACAACTCGGGCACGGGCGCGACGGAGCGCTTTTCGTTGGCTGATATCATAATTCCTCCTGACTTCTTTGGCGTGATACTTACAGTATAGTCACGGGGAATGAAAAAAGTGTCATACTGCGCGCGCATTTTCCCTTGTAAAATCGCGCCACGCGTGGTAAAATAAAGAAAAACGGCAAAAAGAGGAGACACGATGCAAGAAAAAGCCGAAATTGCGGTCATCGGTGCGGGGCACGCCGGCATTGAGGCCGCGCTGGCCGCGGCACGCATGGGGCGGGATACGATTCTTTTCACCCTCTCGCTGGACGCGGTGGGAAATATGCCCTGCAACCCCTCGATCGGAGGAACAGCCAAGGGGCACCTCGTCTACGAGATCGACGCCCTCGGCGGTGAGATGGGTCGCGCGGCCGATGCCGTCACCCTGCAATCGCGCACGCTGAACGGCGGCAAGGGAGCGGCGGTACGCTCAAAGCGCGTGCAGGCCGACCGCATGGCCTACCGTGCCTACATGAAGCGCACCCTGGAGCGCGAGCCGCATCTCCGCCTTGTGCAGGCCGAGGTCACCGACGTTCTGACCGAGGACGGCCGTGTGACGGGGGTACGGACGGCGCTTGGCGAGGTCTTCCCCGTGGCGGCCGCCGTGGTGGCGACGGGAACCTTTCTCGGCGGTGAGATCTTTGTCGGTCACAATTCCTACGCGGCGGGCCCCGACGGGCTTCTGCCAGCGACGGCGCTGACGGTATCTCTCGCCTCGCTCGGGCTGTCGCTCCAGCGCTTCAAGACGGGCACTCCCGCGCGCATTGCGAGGCGGAGCGTCGATCTTTCGGTGCTGGAGGTGCAAAACGGCGAGGAGGGAGCCCTTCCCTACTCGGCCGACAGCGACAGAGAGGCGATGGCGGCGCGGCCGCAGCTTCCCTGCTATATTCTGTATACGAACGAGAAAACGCACGAGATCATACGGAAAAACATCAAGAAAAGCGCTCTCTTTTCGGGGCTCATTCACGGCACGGGGCCGCGCTACTGCCCCTCGATCGAGGACAAGGTCACGCGGTTTGCCGACAAAGAGCGGCACCAGCTCTTCTTAGAGCCGACGGGGGCCGACAGCGAGGAGCTGTATCTTCAGGGCTTCTCCACCTCGATGCCGCCCGACGTCCAGCGTGAAATGCTCCACTCCCTGCCCGGCATGGAGAGGGCCGAGATGACACGCTACGCCTACGCGATCGAATACGATTGCGTCGATCCCACCGAGCTTTACCCCACGCTCGAGACCAAGCGCGTGCGGGGGCTTTACGGCGCGGGGCAGTTCAACGGAACCTCGGGCTACGAGGAGGCCGCCGCGCAGGGGCTTCTCGCGGGCATCAACGCGGCGCTCTCGGTGCGCGGCGAGGAGCCCTTGATCCTCTCGCGGGCCTCGTCCTACCTCGGAACGCTCGTTGACGATCTTGTGACCAAGGGCACGCGCGAGCCCTACCGCATGATGACCTCGCGCTCCGAGCATCGGCTGTGTCTCCGTCAGGACAACGCCGACCGCCGCTTAACGCCCATCGGGCGCCGCCTCGGGCTGATCGGGGACGGTCGGTGGGCGGCGTTTCAGGCAAAGCAAGCAGCGATCGCCGCCGAGCGGGAGCGCCTTGCGCACACCGTGATCGGCCCGAGCGAGGAAAACAACGCCCACCTTGCGGCCCTCGGCACGGCGACCGTCGCGTCGGGGATCCGCCTTACGGATCTTCTCCGCCGCCCCGAGCTGGACTACGCCTCACTTGCTCCCCTCGACCCCCACCGTCCGCCCCTCGATCCCGCCGTCACACTGACGGTCGAGATCGACATCAAGTACGAGGGCTATCTGCGCCGTGAGGAGGCCGAGATCCACCGTCAGGAGCGCCTTGACGGGCTTGCGCTTCCCGAGGATCTCGATTACAGCGCCATTCGCGGTCTGCGCCTGGAGGCGGCACAGAAGCTCGGGGCGATCCGCCCGAGGAGCGTCGGTCAGGCGGCGCGCATCAGCGGCGTTAACCCCGCCGACATCAGCGTGCTGCTCATCTATCTCGGGAAATAGTCATA
>JAFVYX010000301.1 GCA_017500625.1 Clostridia bacterium
GGAGATAAAAAATGAAAAAGCCATTGCTGAGCGAACTCACATTGAGAGAAAAGATCGGTCAAACCGCGCTTGCTCATTCGGACCAAAAGGGCTTTAGGGATCTGGCGAATTATCCCTACGGTGCCATTTGGGGAAGCGGTGATCTGCAATTTGGAATTAATATTGACGAGGTTTATCCGGATGACAACAAAAGGAACGTGTGGTTGGAGTCGGTAAAGCAGATCAATAAGCACTTAAGGGTACCTGTGATCGTGGCCGCCGACTGCGCGTCTACGATCGGCCCCAAGGAATACGGTTACGTCCTTGACCACGTTTCCGTGGGAGCCACCGGTTCGGACGAGCTTGTTTATGAGACCGGTGTGCTTCGCGGCAGAATGCTGAGGCATTATGGAATTAACTGGGCGTGGTCTATGAACGTGGACATTCCCTCGCGCTTTTCCTCGGGCTCTCTCGGCCGTATTTATACCGATGATCCCGATAAGCTTCTTTCTATGAGCATTGCAGGAATGAAGGGCTTTGCCGATATGGGTGTTGCTTCTACGGCGAAGCATTTTCCGGGCAAAGACGATATGGAATATCGGGATTCTCATTTCTCTGAAGCCAGTATGCTTTTTACCTATGAGGAATGGAAAAAGGATCAGGGCCGAGTGTTTCAGGGAATGATCGATGCCGGTGTTGACACCATCATGACGGGGCATCAATCCTTTCCCTTTTACGATAACACCTCAAGAAACGGCAGATACGTCCCCTCCTCTCTCTCCTATAAGGTAATTACCGAGCTTCTCAAGGGCGAGATGGGCTTTAAGGGTGTGGTCATTACCGATGACGTTTGGATGCGCAGCGTCTCTACCTATTGTGATGACAGTTTGGAAAGAATTTACGTGGAGTCCCTCAAAGCGGGTAACGACGTTATTCTGGGTGTGAAGGATTGCTATTTCGATTACATTGAAGCCGCCGTTTTACGGGGAGAGATCCCGATGTCCCGTATCGACGATGCCTGCCAAAGAGTGCTTGACCTGAAGGAGAAGCTCGGCCTTTTCCGTGATGATTATGAGCCGGCCATCGGAGATCTGGACGAGATCAATGCCGCGATGGCAGATTTCAATCAAAGAGCCGCCAAAAAGGCCATCTCTCTGGTGTGCGATAAGAACAAGCTCTTCCCCTTGGATCCTGAAAAGATCAAGAAGGTCTGTATTATTTATTCGGGTCACGATAAGGAAGGCCAAGGGAAAGCGCTGGACAATATGCCGACCATGATCAAGGCATTCGAGGCGCGGGGAGCCGAGGTGTTCTTCCGCAGGGGCCTTTTGAACGGCTATGCTTCCGAGAAAGAGCTGAAGCAGATCGCTGAAGACTACGATCTTATCGTTTATGCAGGTTACTTAATGCGCTGGGCTCCCCGAGGCATGAGCAGCTTCTACGGTGATGAAGTCAGTACGTTCCAAAACGCTTTGCGATACGGTGGGGAAAAATCCGTGGGCATCGGTCTTGGCTCCCCCTTTGTATATTATGATTTCTATTCCGCGTTCCCTGCCTATATCAATATTTATAACTACTATCCGGAGCTTCAGGAGGCGGTTGTGGCCGCCATGTATGGAGAGATCGGTTTTGAGGGCGGTGAGCCCTTTAAGCTGATCCCCAAATTTGTGGAAGAACGGCTTGCCATGCTGAAAGCACTCAAGGAACAAAACGAAAAATAATCTTGCAAGGCCAAAGATCCCGTAAGCACTTTAGCAAAAATTGCAACCCATTCCAAAGGTAGGTGCTATTATGTACGACACAATGAAGCAAGTGAATATCGGCTGGGCGCAAACCGATATTACGCCCGATCGCCCGGTGTACGTCATCGGCCAGCTGTATTCCCGCATATCCTCTTACGTGCACGACCCGATCACTGCCACCTGTCTTGTGCTGGAAAACGGTGACGAGCAGATCACGATGGTTTCCTGCGATATGCCCAGCGTTCCCACCATGCATATCGAAAGGATACTGGAGCGGGTGCAGGCCGAGGGGCTTGACAGATCCCACGTGGTGTTCAACGTGATCCACACCCACAATTCCACCATGTTTTGTGGGGAAACGCTCCGCGAGGTGTATTTCAAGAGCGTGCTTGGTGAGCTTTGCCCCACCATACAAGAGCCCGAAAATATGCTCAAGGACGATGAGCTGACGGAATTTTATATCGAGCGCATGGTGGCGCTGATCGAGGATGCTTGGGCAAGCCGCGCCCCCGGTGCGGTGTCCACGGCCGGCGACTATGCCGCGGTCGCCTTTAACCGCCGACCGCAATTCCTGGTGAACGGCAAGCGGGAGTCGCGTATGTACGGCACCTGCTCCGATCCGAGCTTTCTGGGGTATGAGGGCAGCTCCGACCACAGCGCCGATATGCTCTATACCTGGGACCTGCGCGGCAACCTCACCGGCGCGGCCGTATGCATTCCCTGCCCCTCTCAGGTATACGAGCTGCACGACTTTATTTCCGCCGATTACTGGGGCGAAGCGAGGAGCTGTATCCGCGAGAAGCTGGGCAACATTTACATCTTGCCGCTCTGCGGTGCTGCGGGAGATCAAAACCCCTTGGATCTTGTGCGCATTTCCAAGGACAACGTGGAGGAATTGAAGGTCTGGAACGCCCAGGAGAAGGCCGTCTTCCGCAACATTGACATGCAGAGGGAGTGCAAGGACATCGGCGAGCGCATCTGCGAGGCGGTCGTTCGCGGTTACCGCAAGGCGAAGAATTACGCGGAAGCGCGCCCCGTATTCAAGACCACCGTCTTCCAAATGGACGTGCCGCTGCGCACGGTCTCCAAGGAGGACACCGAGGCGGCACAGGCGCGCATCGATGCGATCAAGGCGAGGTATGCCCCGGGCGAGCAGATGAGCGAGGGGGAAATGATCCGCTGCTTTGAGGACATTGGCTATCTGAACCGCTGGAAGCTGCAGCAAAAGACAACGCGCTTTGCCTTCCCCGTGTTTGTGTTCCGCATTGGCAAGGCGGTGTTTGCCACCAACCCCTTTGAGCTGTACGTGGACTTCAGTCTGCGCATGAAGGCGCGCTGCAAGGCCGGGCAGGCCTTTATCATTCAGCTTTCCTCCAATGCCAAGGGCGGCTACCTGCCCACAAAAGCCGCGGTTGAGGGGGGTGGCTATGGCTCCAAGCCGGTATCCACTACGGTTGGCCCCGAGGGCGGCGACGAGCTGGTGGAAAAAACGCTGCAAGCCATGGACAGTCTCTTCTGAGGGCCTTGGCTCCCAACACTCGGCACCCTACGGGGTGCCGAGTGCTTTTTTATCGGTAAGGGCGGCACGCCGCCCTTGGATCTCTTCACGCGTCAGCGTGTATCCTCCCACGGCTCTTTGCCGTCGGCCATGCCGAGGGCGGGCATTTCACCCAAAATAAATAAAATTCCATCAACCCCCTTGCTTTTGCCATTGAATTGTTGTATAATGGTATACAATGTTACACTTTTGGAGGAACATCATGAAAAAGATTCTCGCTTTGGCACTGCTCCTTGTGATGGTGCTTATGACACTCGCCTCTTGCGGAGGCGCTACGATGACGATGGGTACCGGCGGCACCGCGGGTACGTATTACGGCTACGGCGGCATTCTCGGCTCGCAGATCAAGTCGGCGGCCGGGATCAACGTGAACGTGGTCTCCACCGACGGCTCGAAGGCCAATATCCTTGGCATTGACGCCGGCAACTATCAGCTTGGCACCGTGCAGTCCGACGTTATGGCTTACGCCTGGGCGGGCTCGCGCTCCTTTGCCACCGAGGGGGAGATCAAGTCCTTCCGTGTGGTCGGCGGTCTGTACGCCGAGGCGGTCCAGCTGGTGACGATGGATCCCACCATTCAGTCGGTGGCCGACCTCGCGGGCAAGAAGGTCTCGATCGGTGCGGCCGGCTCGGGCGTGTACTTCAACGCGATCGACGTTCTGGAGGCCGCCGGCCTTTCCGAGGACGATATCTTTGCTCAGTACCAGTCGTTTGCCGACTCGGCCGATGCGCTGAAGGACGGTAAGATCGACGCCGCCTTCATCGTGGCCGGTCCTCCCACCCCCGCGATCACCGAGCTGTTCACCTCGAACACCGCGTACCTCGTTCCGATCGACGGTGCCGTGGCCGAGGCGCTTCAGGACGCCTGCCCCTACTACACCGTTCACTCGATCCCCGCGGGCACCTACCCCGGTCAGACCGCGGCGGTCAACACCGTGACCGTGAAGGCCACCCTCATCGTGAGTGCCTCGGCCTCCGATGACGACGTATACAACCTCACGAAGGCGATCTTCGACAACATCGAGGCGATCACCGCCGCCCACGCCAAGGGCGCTGAGCTCTCCATTGCGAACGCGACCAGCGGTATGACGGCTCCCTTCCATGCGGGTGCCGCCAGATACTTTGCCGAGAAGGGTGTCACCGTAGAAACCAACTGATCCCAAGATCCCTGCCAATGCGGTTGCAACGACGGTTGCCAACCGCATTGGTTTTTTACGGAAAGGAAACCATTATGACTCTTTTCAAGAAAAAGCCCACGGCCGCGGCCGAGCCGATGGATCTGGACTCGATCCTGAAGAAATACGACCGTGAGTCCACCACCCGCGTGTGGGAGGGCGTTCCCAAAACCGTGGTGACCTCGGTCCTTGCGCTCTTTTCCCTGATGTGCATTTACGTCACCTTCTTCGCGACCTGGCTGGACGAATTGCGCCTCACCACCTTTATGGCGTACATTATCCTGATCGGATATCTCATCTTCCCTGCCAAAAAGGGTGTGCAAAAGGTCAACCGCATTCCGTGGTACGACATTGTCCTTATGGTGATGGGCGTGGGCGCCTTCCTCTACTTTGCCTTCAACGCCGCCGAGATCGTGGCGCGCTACAAGATCACAACGCTTGAGGTGATCGTGGGGCTTCTCGCCATTATTTCGCTGGTCGAGCTGTGCCGCCGCAGTGTGGGCCTTCCCATTCTTTGCGTGGCGGGCGCGCTTCTCCTCTATGCTCTCATCTTCGGTCTGCATAACCCGAACTTCTTCGCGCGCATCACCGAGAGCGTGCGTATCCTCTTTTACTCCAAGGAGGGCGTGCTTTCGACGCCCGTCAACGTCTGCTCGAAGTACATCGTGATGTTCATCATCTTCGGTGCCTTCCTGGAGCGGACGGGCATTGCCGATTTCTTCATCAAGATCGCCAACTCGCTCGTCGGGCGCTTCTCGGGCGGCCCCGCCAAGGTGGCGGTCGTGGCCTCGGCGCTCGAGGGTATGGTATCGGGCTCCTCGGTAGCGAACACGGTGGGCTCGGGCGCGGTGACGATCCCCCTGATGAAAAAGACGGGCTACAAGCCCGAATTTGCCGCGGCGGCTGAGGCCTCGGCCTCAACGGGCGGACAGATCATGCCTCCCATCATGGGGGCGGCCGCTTTCCTGATGGCCGAGACGGTGGGTGCCCCCTACTCAAGCATCGTTCTGCGCGCCATTCTTCCCGCGGTCCTCTACTTTGCGGGCGTGTTCATCACGGTCCACCTGGAGGCAAAGAAGGAGGGCCTGCGCGGTATGAGCCGCGAGGAGCTTCCCCGCGCCCTTCCGCTTCTCAAGAAGAGCTACCTGCTCCTCCCCCTGATCGTGCTTATCGTTCTTGTGGGCACCAGCACGCGCTCGATCGCCTATGCGGCGGTCATTGCCATTGGCGTTGCGATCGTGGTGAGTCTTTTCAACAAGGAAAACCGCATCACGCCGAAGCGCATCTTTGAGGCGCTGGCCGCAGGCGCGCAGGGTATGATCACGGTGGCCGTGGCCTGCGGCATTGCGGGCATCATTGCGGGCCTGATCAGCGTGACGGGTCTTGCCTATATGCTCTTCAACAGCATTGTGGCGCTGGCGGGCAATCAGCTCATCATCGCTCTCTTTCTGACGATGCTTTGCTGCATCGTGCTGGGCATGGGCGTGCCTACGACGGCCAACTACTGCATCATGGCGGCGACCTGTGCGCCGATCCTTGTGCAGATGGGCGTTCCGATGCTGGCGGCGCACTTCTTTGTCTTCTACTTCGGCATTGTGGCCGACCTCACGCCTCCCGTGGCGCTGGCCGCCTATGCGGGCGCGGCGATCGCGCAGGCCAACCCGATGAAGACGGCGCTGACCTCAACAAAGCTCGCGATCGGGGCGTTCATCGTGCCGTACGTGTTTGCCCTCAATCCCGCGATGCTCTTTATCGGCACGAACACGGTGTTCGATATCATTCTCATTATCGTCTCCTCGCTGGTCGGCATTTTTGCCGTCTCGGCCGCGCTCGAGGGCTATATCCTCTCGCACATGGCCTGGTACGAGCGTACGGTCGCGGTGGTGGGCGGCCTTCTGCTCATCTACCCCGGCCTTGTGACCGACCTTATCGGCATGTCGCTGGTGGCGGCCGTCATCACCGTCCAGCTGATAAAGCGCAAGAAAAATCGCGCCGTCGCGGCCTGACGGCACACGCCAAAAGAAAAGGCACCCTGCGGGGTGCCTTTTCTTCTTTTCCGTGGACTTTTCCCTCGGAGCGTGGTATAATGGAGAAAAAAGCGATCAAGGAGACGCGTATGGAATACCGAGCATTGGGCAAGACGGGGCTTTCGGTCTCGCGGCTGGGCCTTGGGGGGATCCCCGTCCAGAGGACCGACGCCGAGGGGGCGCGCGCCCTTGTGGGCGAGCTGCTTCGCCACGGCGTGAATTTCATTGACACGGCACGGGCCTACACGGTGAGCGAGGCGCTCCTCGGCGAGGCGCTCCTCGGTGTGCGCGACCGCTTTGTGCTGGCGACCAAGAGTATGGCGCGCACGCGCGAGGCGATGGAGGCCGACATAGCCAAAAGCTTTGCCGATCTTCGCACCGATCACATCGACCTCTACCAGGTCCATAACCCGAGCGAGAGGGACCTGGCGACAGTGACGGCCCCCGGCGGCGCGCTGGAGGCGCTGCTGGCGGCGAAGGCGGCGGGCAGGATCGGGCACATCGGGATCACGCTCCACTCGGCCGAGCTCTTTGCCGTGGCGGTCGAGCTGCCGTGGGTGGAGACCATCATGTTCCCCTACAACCTTGTGGAAACGCAGGGCGAGGAGCTGATCGCACAGTGCGCCGAGCGAGGCATCGCGTTCATCGCTATGAAGCCCCTGGCGGGTGGGGCGATCGAGGACGCCGCTACGGCGCTCCGCTTCATCGCGCAAAACCCCCACGTGACGGTGGTGATCCCCGGCATGGCCGAGGTCGCCGAGGTCGAGAGGAACGTTGCGGCTGTGGCCGATGCGGCGCCCCTTTCCGAGGAGGAGCTGGCTACGGTCGAGAAAACGCGAAAGACGCTTGGCACAAGCTTCTGCCGCCGCTGTGGCTACTGCGCCCCCTGCACGGTGGGGATCAACATTCCCGCGGTCTTTCTCTTTGAGGGCTACCACAGCCGCTACGACCTCAAGGACTGGGCGCAGGTGCGCTACGCCACACTCGCGACCAAGGCCTCGGCCTGCATCGGGTGCGGCGCGTGCGAGGAGCGCTGTCCCTACCACCTACCGATCCGCGATATGATGAAAAGAGCCGCCGCCACGCTTGAGGAATAAAAAAAGCCGCCCGTGGGCGGCTTTTTTTATTCGAATATCACTCGTCCTCGCTCTCGCGGACCATTTCGGCGGCCTGCACGGCGGGATCGAAGTTGTACATCGGCTCAATGCTCTCGCCCTTCTGGCGGCGGAG
Organism: Clostridia bacterium; assembly: GCA_017500625.1. Next base: position 7,711 of record JAFVYX010000301.1, read on the forward strand.
ATAGTTCCGCGTGATCTTAACGACCACGGGGGACATGACCAGAACGCCGATGAGGTTGGGGATCATCATCAGACCGTTGAAGGTGTCCGAGATATCCCAGGCGAGCGAGGACGTCAGCACCGCACCGAAGATGACGGTAATGACGTGAATGATGCGGAAGACGTAGGTGGTCTTGGCGCCGAAGAGGTATTCCCACGCCTTCGAGCCGTAGTGCGACCAGCCGAGAACGGTGGTAAAGGCAAAGAGGAACATCGCAATGGCGATGAACTTCTCACCGAGGCCAAACCAGGGGAAGACCGAGTTGAAGGCACCGCCGACGAGGGTGGCGTCGGTATAGCCCTCGGCGATCTCACCCGTAAGGACGTTGAAGACACCGCCGTCAAGGCCGCCCGCCGTCAGAATGACGAGAGCGGTCATGGTGCAGACGACCATCGTGTCGGCAAACACCTCAAAGATGCCCCACATACCCTGCTTGACGGGCTCCTTGATGTTGGAGTTCGAGTGGACCATGACCGAGGAGCCGAGGCCCGCCTCGTTCGAGAAGACGCCGCGCTTGAAGCCCTGCGTCACGACCTTGCTGACCACAACGCCGAAGCCACCGCCGACGAAGGCCTCCGGGCAGAAGGCGTTGACAAAGATGGCGCGGAAGGCGGGGAGAATGTTGGTGATATTGACACAGAGGATCGTAAGACTGCCGAGAACAAAGAGGACGACCATAAAGGGAACGACCTTTTCCGCCACGCTGGCGATGCGCTTGAGACCGCCGAGCGTGATGAGGGCGGTGAGGATCATAAGGATCGCACCGAGAATGACGTTGTAGAGCGAAACGCCGCCAAAGACCTCCACAGAGGAGAGGGCGGACACGTCAAAGGCGCCCGCAACGTTGGTGACGATCTTGTTGACCTGGCCCATGCTGCCGATACCGAACGAGGCCAGCATCGTAAAAATGCAGAAAAGGATCGCCAGCACCTTGCCGACGTGCTTCATGCCCTTCTTGCGGCCAAGGCCGTCGGTCAGATAGTACATCGCGCCGCCGGCCCACTCGCCCTCCTCGTTCTTACGGCGATAATAGATGCCGAGAACGTTTTCAGCATAGTTGGTCATCATACCGAAGAAGGCGGCGATCCACATCCAGAACACAGCGCCCGCACCGCCGATGCAGATGGCGGCGGCAACGCCCGCGATGTTGCCCGTGCCGACCGTGGCGGCCAGCGCCGTACAGAGGGCCTGGAAGGGCGAGATCGAGCCCTTTTCCTTGCTGTGCTTGATGACGTCCCTATGAAAGAGACTGCCGAGGGTGTTGCGGAACCAAAGTCCGATGTGCGCTACCTGGAAAAAGCGCGTGAGCGCGGTCACGATGATGCCGGTGCCAATGAGCAGAAGCAGGCCGAAAACGCCCCAGACGACACCGTTGATCTCGCCGTTGACGGCTTCCACCGCCGCTAAGATCTTGTTCATTTCCAAATGAACCTCCCATAAAATTTCTGTCAACCGAACAAAACAAAGGTCACCGCTATCCGTGGATAGCGGTGACCAAGAAAAGACGGCACAGAGGGAAATCCTCTATTACATTCGATCTGTCCTTTTGCCTGAGAGATTGTGGTGTGACCCCTTGCCCCTTCGGCACTCGCGAAAAGCGAGCTTCTCCAGATTGCTATCCGTCAGCAGTCTCCGTCTTACGACACCCGAGAGTATTACCCCTTTGGAAAGGCCGTGGCCTTATCTCCTGCTGATTTCATTTAGCTTTATTCAGTTTAACAGTAACAAGTATAGCGCTTTGCGCGAATTTTGTCAAGAGGGTTCTCGTAAGTTTTTATTTTTCATTTCTCGGCGATGCAACGGGCCACGTGGACACCGCTGGCCGAGGCGTGGGAGAGCGAGTGGGTGATGCCGCTGCCGTCACCGATGACGTAGAGGCCCGCGTGGCGCGACTCGAGATCGGCACTCACCTCGAC
>JAFVYX010000302.1 GCA_017500625.1 Clostridia bacterium
CCATCTGCGCCGCCTCGCCGGCTCTAATTCTCACCACATCATCGAGGGCGCCTTCAAGGCCTTCGCCCGCGCACTCGGTGCCGCCACCGCCATCGACCCGCGCTTCGCCGATGACGTACCCTCCACCAAAGGAGTCCTTGCATGATCGGTATTGTTGATTACGGGGTGGGCAACCTCTTCTCGCTTGCCTCATCCCTATCCTTCATCGGCGCAGAATCGGTCGTATCAAGCGACCCGTGTGTCCTGAAAGCGGCCGATCGCATCATCCTACCGGGTGTCGGCGCATTTGGCGACGCGATCGCCAAGCTCCGCGAGAGCGGCCTTGACCGCGTCGTGTGCGATGCGGCTGCCGCCGGCACGCCCATCCTTGGCATCTGCCTCGGTATGCAGCTGCTCTTCGAGCGCGGCTACGAGTACGGCACGCACGAGGGCCTTGGCCTTCTTTCCGGCTCGGTCGTTCCAATGGCAGGCGTCATCCCCGAACATCTGCGCATCCCGCACATCGGCTGGAACGCGCTGCATATCGTCCGTAACCACCCCCTCTTCCGCTATGTTCGTGAAGGGGAGGAGGTCTACTTTGTCCATTCCTACTTCGCCACAGGCTGTGAAGACTCGCTCCTCGCCACCGCCGAATACGGCGCCGCTCTTACCGCCGCCGTTGCCCGCGGCAACATCATGGGCTGTCAGTTCCACCCCGAAAAGAGCGGCGAGGTCGGTATGCGCATTTTGCGCGGCTTTGCAGAGGAGGGGACGTTATGAACATTTTTCCCGCCATTGACCTCTATCAAAAAAAGGCTGTGCGCCTCTATAAGGGCGACTACGACCAAATGACCGTCTATAGCGACAACCCCATTGAGATCGCCCGCGATTTTGAGGCGGCCGGTGCGCGCTTCATCCACATGGTCGACCTTGAGGGCGCACGCGACGGCAACACCCCGAACATCGAGATCGTCGAGCAAGTCGCACGCGAAACAGGCCTCTTTGTCGAGGTGGGCGGCGGCATCCGCTCGCTTGACGTCGTTGAGCGCTATTGCAAGGCCGGCGCGCGCCGTGTCATCCTCGGCACGGCCGCCGTCACCGACGAGCCCTTCCTTCGCGAAGCGCTTGCCCGCTATGGCGACGCCATCGCCGTCGGGGCGGACCTGCGGGGGGATATTGTCGCCATCCGCGGCTGGCGTGAGGAGTCCCCCTATCGCCGTGACGATTTCTTCGCCAAAATGCAGTCGCTCGGCGTCAAGACCCTCATCTGTACCGACATCGCCAAGGACGGCGCGATGCAGGGCACGAACCTTTCCCTGTACCGCACGCTCTCCGAGCGGTTTTCGGTCGACATCATCGCGTCAGGCGGTGTGTGTGGCATCGATGACGTCAAGCACCTGCGTGAAATGGGCCTCTATGGCGCCATCATCGGCAAGGCCTACTACACGGGCGCCATCAATCTCAAAGAAGCAATCGAGGTGGCCAAATGATCACCAAACGAATTATCCCCTGCCTTGACGTCAAGGATGGGCGCGTCGTCAAGGGCGTCAATTTCCTCGGTCTCTCTGACGTGTCCTCTCCCGTCAAGCTCGCCAAGCACTACAGCGAATCGGGCGCGGATGAGCTCGTCTTCTACGACATCACCGCCTCGGCCGAGGGCCGCGCGCTCTTCACCGACATCCTGACCGAGGTCGCCCGCACCATCTTCATCCCCCTGACGGTGGGTGGCGGCATCAACACCGTCGCCGACTTCGACCGTGTGCTCAAATGCGGCGCCGACAAGGTCAGCGTCAACTCGGGCGCGATCAAAAACCCCGATCTTATCCGCGAAG
>JAFVYX010000032.1 GCA_017500625.1 Clostridia bacterium
AAAGAACGAAGCACCTCTTTTGAGGTGCTTTTTTCGTTCTTTGGTGGAGCATAGGGGATTCGAACACGAGCGGGGGGGAATGAACGCGAAGCGTTCAGGGCCGCCGCAGAGGGGAACGGTTGCAGAAAAAGAGTCGGGTATCGCTACCCGACTCTTTTTGGGGGATCCTGTTCTTTTTGAACGTTCGAGCGTCCTTTTATAGCCAAAGGGCGCAGGCTCCGAGGATCCCTGCGTCATTGCCAAGCCCGGCAACCAGGATCTCCACTTCGGGCCCCTTATCGCCCGCGTATATCTCACGCAATACCTGCTCCTTCAGAGGACGTATGAGCTTATCCCCCACGGCGCATACGGCGCCGGTGTCAGTGGAACTGCGAGTGGTAGAGCGTGCTGTAAAAGCCGCCGAGGGCGAGGAGCGCTTCGTGGTTGCCCTGCTCGATGATCCTACCGTCCTTGACGACGAGAATGGTATCGGCGTTTTTGATGGTCGAGAGGCGGTGAGCGATGATGAAGCAGGTCTTGTCGCGCATCAGGGCGGACATGGCCGTTTGGATCTTGATCTCGGTGCGCGAATCGACGTTGGAGGTGGCCTCGTCGAGAATGAGGATCGGCGCGCGCGAGAGGAACGCACGGGCAATGGTGATGAGCTGCTTCTGCCCCTTGGAGATGTTGACGCCATCGTCCGAGAGGACGGTGTCGTAGCCCTCGGGCAGGCCCTCGACGTACGAGGCGATGCGCGCCGAGCGGGCGGCGGCCATGACCTCCTCGCGCGTGGCGTCCTCACGCCCGTACGCGATGTTGTCGTACACCGTGCCGTAGAAGAGCCAGGTGTCCTGCAGCACCATGGTAAAGGCGTGGCGCAGGTCGGCGCGGCGGAGCGAGAGGGCGGGGATCCCGTCGATGCGGATCTCACCGCTTTGCGGGTCGTAAAAGCGCATCAGGAGATTGATGACGGTGGTCTTCCCCGCCCCTGTCGGACCGACGATCGCGACGGTTTGTCCGCGCCTTGCCTCGACCGAGACGTGCTGAAGGACGGGCTTATCCGCGGTGTAGCCGAAGCAGACGTCATCGACGGTGACGTCGCCGCGGCACTCGGTGAGGGGGACGGCATCGGGCCGATCGGGCGTCTCGGGCTCCTCGTCAAGAACGGCAAAAACGCGCTCGGCGGCCGAGAAGGCCGACTGGAACTCGTGCAGAATGTTGGAGAACTCGTTGATCGGGCCCGCGAACTTGCGCGAATACTGCACGAACTGCGCCACACCGCCCAGCGTGATGAAGAAGGCGGACGCGGCCAGCACCGTACCGTTTTGCGAGAGCATATAGAGGATACCGCCGAACACGGCCACAAGGGCCAGGGAGAGGTTGTTGATGAAGTTGATGGTGGGAAAGAGGAGCGCCGCCTTGTATTCGGCGCTGTAATAGGCGTCCATCGCCTCGCCGTTGATCTTATTAAAGCGCCCTGCGAACACGTCCCCGCGGCCGTACGCCGCGATCGTGCGCGAGCCCGTCAGCATCTCCTCGGCAAAGCCGTTCAGCTCACCGTACTTTTTGGCGCGCTTGCGGAAGAGGGGGCGCACCACGCGCGAGCGGTAGCGCGTAAAGAGGATCGAGGCGGGCACGGTGAGGGCGAAGATCAGGATCATCGGCCGTGAGATCCGCCACATAAAGATGAGCGAGCCGACCACGGTGTAGGCGCTGGTCATGACCTGCACAAGATCGTGGGAGAGGGTGGCGTTGATCGTATCGACGTCGTAGGAGAGGTGGCTGATGATATCCCCCGTCTTTTGGGTGTCGAAGTAGTTGACGGGGAGCGAGGTCAGCTTCTCAAAGACCTGCTTGCGCATACGGTAGGAAACGCGCTGGCTGACGGTGAGCATCACGACGGCCAGAAGATAGGACAAAAGAGCCGACGTGACGTAGCAGGCAAGCATCTTCCCCACGTTCGTCAGCACCGCCGAGAAGTCGACACCCTCCGAAAGCTCGATGGCGTCAATGGCGGCGCCCGAAAAGAAGGGCCCGAGGAGAGAAAGCTGGTTGGCCCCCAGCGTGAGGGCGAGGGCGAGGAGAAAGAGGGGCCACTCGTGAAGCACGTATCGGCCAAGGCGCAAAAAAAGGCCGCGCCGCGAGCGCTTCGGGGCTTTTGGCATCGTCTTGTCAGTCAAGGAAGGCACCCCCCATCTGCGATTCGCTGATCTCGCGGTATTCGGCACAGGTGGCAAGAAGCTCCTCGTGCTTCCCGCAGCCGATGATCTCGCCGTCCTCGATCACAAGGATCAGGTCGCACCCCTTGACCGAGCTGACGCGCTGGGCCACGGTGATGACGGTGGACTCGGGCAGGGCCTCGCCGAGGGCGGCGCGCAGGGCGGCATCGGTCTTATAGTCGAGCGCCGAGGACGCATCGTCCAGCAAAAGGATCTCGGGGCGCGCCGCCAGTGCCCTGGCGATAAGGAGGCGCTGGCGCTGACCGCCCGACAGGTTGGTGCCGCCCGTGGAGACGGGGTGGGCGTACCCCTCGGGCATGGCCGAGATAAAGTCGTGCGCCTGTGCGATCTTGGCGGCGGCCACGACGTCCTCGGCGGTGAGGTCGCGGCCGAAGCGAATGTTCTCCTCGATCGTATCGGCGTAGATAAAATCGTTCTGGAACACGGTACCGAACATCGCGGTCAGCTCCTCAGGCCGATAGGAGCGGACGTCACGGCCGTGAATGCGGACGGTGCCGCGGTCGGCATCGTAAAAGCGCAGAAGCAGCCAAAGGAGCGTCGATTTGCCGCTGCCCGTCGGCCCGATGATGCCGAGATGCTCGCCGTGGCGGAGCGAGAAGCTGACGTTCTTCAGGTTGTCCTTCTTCCCGAGGTAGGAGAAGCTGACGTCCTCGAACGCCACGTGGAGCGAGGGGTCGCCGCGGCCGTCGTCGGGACGGAGCGCCAGCTCACTTTCACATTCAAGCACCAGCGAGATGCGGCGCGCCGAGGCGGCGCATTTGGTGTAGTTCACAAAGGCGCGCGAGAGCGACATCATCGCCATCGAGATGAGGGTGAAATATTGCATAAAGGCGAGGACGGTGGTGGTTGAGGAGCGCCCCTCGGCCACAAAATGCGCGCTGACCGCGATGACCGCCACGATGCCCGCGTTCATCAGAAACGTGGTGCAGGGGTTCATCACGCCCGTGATGGCTCCCGCCCGCGTCTCGGCGCGGCGCAGGGCCTCGTTGGCCTTATCGTAGCGCGCGTTCTCGTAGTCGACCTTGGAGAGCGCCTTGACGACGCGAATGCCCTGCGCGTCCTCGCGTACGACGCGCACCATACCGTCGACCGCGCGCTGGACCTTGGCGTAGAGCGGCACGCCGCGGCGCGAGGTGCCGTACACCAGAAGAAAGATGAGGGGCGCGGTGACGAGCATCACGAGGGCGAGCTTTGCGTCCATCAGCATCGTGATGGCGGTGCCGCCGAGGAGCAGGATCGGGGCGCGAATGCCCAGTCTCTGGAGCATACCGATGAAGTTCTGCACGTTGTAGGTGTCGGTAGTGAGGCGCGACTCGAGCGACGGAACGGTAAAGCGATCGGTGCTGCGCGGCGAAAGGTGGAGCGTCCTTTCAAAAAGCTCACGCCGCATACGGAGAGAAAAGAGCATCGTGGTCCTCGCGGCCATGCGGTTGGCGATGAGGTTGCCCGCCAGCGCTGCCCCCGCGCACAGCACCATCAGGGCGCCATAGGCGAGGATCGTACCGACGCTGTTCGTCTTTATGACGTTTTCAAGGATATGGCTGAGAAGAAACGGAATGAAAAGCTCAGCCAGAGAGCCCACCACCTTGACCGAAACGCCGACGGCCAGCCGCCTTTTGAGGGGGGCAAGATAGCGCAAGACCCAGCTCATTCGCCCACCTCCCCCTCGGAAGCGATCCGCGAGGCACGCGTGTGCATTTGCTCAAGGACCGAAAGGAACACGGCCATCTCCCCCTCGTCGATCCCCGACGAGAGCAGGGCGTTCCATTCGACCGAGCTTTTTTTGATCGAGGGAAGCACCCCCAGCAGCTTCTCCGTGGGATAGACCGAGAAGCAACGGCGGTCACAGGCCAGCGGGCGGCGCTCCACGTAACCGCGCTCCTCAAGACGGGTAAGCTGACGCGCGACCGTGCTTTTGTTGAGGCAAAGATCGCGGGCGATCTCCTCCTGCGAGCGGCCCGGCGCACGTCCGATCGCCAGGCACAGGGCGTACTGCCCCGCCGAGAGATCGTCGGCCTCAACGCGCGCCTGACGGTAGGTCGCCTGCGAGCGGCTGATGTCGTTCAGCATCTTCATAAATTTCGGCATAAAAGCACCTCTTGAAAAATCGTTGCCTATGCAACTGTTTCGTACGCAACTATTATAGCAAGCAGCGCGAGAAATGTCAATAGGAAACATACGTCGAGAGGACGGAAACGGCAAAGCAAAAAGGGCAACCGTAGTTGCCCTTTTGGCGGTTTATGCCCGAATTTACCGCTCTCAGTGCTCGGACTCGTCCGCGAGGCGTTGTATTTCCAGCGTCTTACGCGAGGACGCAATGACCTCGGCGGTCGAAAGGATCGTGGGCTTGCCCTCAACGTCGTCAAGGAAGGCGTCGAGGATCGTGCCGTTCGGGGTGATGGGGGGGACGACCTCGGGAGCGGCGGCGTCCATGCCGTACACCGTCACACCGTCCGAGCCGTAAGAGAAGGAGAGCATCGCGCGCTCGCCCCAGATGTGGAACTCCCAATAGAAGGGCGAGGTGTAGCCCAGCTTGTTGGGTGCGGAATAGGAGACGTCGGCGAGGACACCGATGCCGCCCGAGAGGGTGAGCATCATCTGTCCGCAATCGAGGAAATGAGGCGCCTCGGTGGCGTAGCCGTTATAGGTGCGCGCGGCGTTGATCCTCTCCACCGTCTCCCCCGTGAGATAGGGGAGCAGGTCGATGCCGTGAATGGCGATATCGTTGATGACGCCGCCGTGCTTGCCCTCCTCAAAGTACCACGAGGGGCGCGTGCCGTACGAGAGGGGGTGCTGACCGCCGAACTGTACGTTGTGGATCCTGCCGAGGACGCCGTCCTCGATCAGCTTTTTGGCCGCCAGCACGTTCTTCTGGCAGCGCATATCGAGCATCGCGCCGACCGCAAGACCGCGCTCACGCGAGAGCGCCTCGATCTCGTCAAGCTCGGAAAGCGAGGTGCAGATCGGCTTATCGGCAATGACGTGCTTGCCCGCGCGCAGGGCGGCAATGGCGTGGGAGCCGCGAATGCTGTAATAATCGCCAATGGCAACGGCGTCCACCGTCTTGTCGGCGAGGACCTCCTCGACCGAACGGTAGGGGAAGGTGAGCCCCGGGCTCTTTTCGGCGGCCAGACGGGTCGCCTCGTCCGCCTCATAGGCGCCGGCAAACTCAACGCGGGGATTGGCGCGCATCCACTGGTAGAGAGAAAAGATGTGGTTGTGGCGGCAGCCAATGATCGCAATTTTCATATTTCTGTCCTCACTTTGGTTAATATCATCTACATTATACACCGCGAGCCACGTCCCCGACAAGAGATTTTTTCGGGTTCTTCGCGCAGCGATAAGGGATTATTCCCGTTTTTGCGGAGTGCGGGGGAGCTTGACGAGGGCAAAGGCGTGGTAGATATCGGAAAGCTCGGAATTGAGGTAGGTGAGGGCCGTCTCCTCGATCTCGGGCGGTACGCCCCAATAGGCCTCGGCGATCGAGCCCGCGATGGCGCCCTGAGTGTCCGAATCGCCCCCCAGCGAGACGGCGTTGCGGACGGCGTCCTCAAACGAGGTCGATTCTAAGAAGCAACCGATCGCCTCGGGCACGCTCGTCTGGCAGGTGATGAAGCTGCCGTCCGTAACGTTGCAATACTCGCGGATCTTGTCGACGCGCAGGTG
>JAFVYX010000303.1 GCA_017500625.1 Clostridia bacterium
GACAAGCCGTATCTTTCCGGTAACCTCAATGAGATAAAAAATCGAATTGATGTAATGATAAAAGGCTTAGAACAAGATGCAAGTTCAGATATATTATCCGCAGTAAAGGAACTGTGCCTTGGTGTGTATGAGGGTGATTCTTTTAACGATGAGAAATATAATGAATTGATATCATGTATTCAGTCTACGGCTAATTGATTATTATCAATAATGCTAATAATGATTTTCGAGTGGCAGTTCCCAAGTCAATTGTTAATCGAAATCTGCATTAGGCACTATTACATTGAGCAAAAGCCTTTTTCTATTGGGAAACCTAAATTCTAATTGTGTAACGGCACCATCAAGAGTAACAGATTGAGGCGTTCTCTACGATATGATTAATGGTCCAATTTGACCTTCGCTTTTTCTTTGATTACAGCGATGCATTATTTGTACCATGTTAAAAATTAAAAAGCAAAACACCACGGATTTCCTTCCGTGGTGTTTTGCCGTAAGGGCTGCTTATTCGGTTGTTATTATTTTACCGCTAATTTTGCACGCCCTGCGGCGTTTTCTTTTTTTGTACGGGGTTAAACGGTAACCTCGCTCGGTTCCTCGGCAGCAACGGCATCGGGCTCCATTTTTCCCAGCTCATTGCAACGCGCCACCAGCCGCTCAGCCATCTCCTCGCGGGTGGCTCCGTCAGCGGAAAGGGCAGAGTAGAGAACGGGCTTGTCAATAAAGTACACAAGGTCGCGCTTACGGAAATAGGTCACGTAGATCGGCACGTCGACCCCTTGGTGGAGAGCGTGCTCGGCCAACATCAGGAAGCCGCCGAAGAAGCCCTTCAGCTCGTCAAGGTAGCCCTCGGAGGAGTCCTCGGGGAAGATGACGATGTTATCTCCCTGGCGCAGGGCGGCGAGACTCTCGTTCACGGTTTTGACAAGACGGGCATCATGATAAGTAGAAATCAGGCGAAGCCCACGGTAGAAAATGTAGGTCAATGGGCTCGCAATGAGACAGAAGAGACGCGCCAGATGCAGGTTCCAATGCTTTCTCTCGTGGTAATAGATGCGCGTTTGGTACTTGTAGAGCTTGATAAGGCCCGAGTTCATCTCGTGGGCCCCCCAGAAGCGGACGGGGCGGTCAAAGTACAGCTCGATCGATAAGGGCGCATCGGTCCCCACGTGATTGGAAACGATGATGCTGCTGTTCGTTACTCTCTCTCCGAGGTAAACGAAGCGGGGGCGTTTGTATCGGATCACAAGGATCCTTTTAAAGGCGCGGAACCAGGCACTGCGCTTTTGCTGGAATTTTTTTGCCACGTGCGTGTCCTCCTTGGCGGTAGCGGTATCTATGTAGCATTATAAAGCAAACCCTGTCCCGATGCAAGCGACAAAAAGCGGCAAAGTGTTGGAAGTGTGGCTTTTCTCTGCCGTTCCCCCGAAAAACTCGGCGTCATTGTCTTGACATTCGTGCGTTTGCGTGTTATACTAAATTAGTGAAATATTTTTACTCTTTTCTGGGGGTTTTCTACTATGGAAAGCAAGATCTACTTGAAGGAATCCTATTTTGGCGAGCGCGAGACGGTGCTTTTTGAAAACGGCACGCTTTCCGCCTCGCTTTTTACTTACTCTACGGGCGTTAAGGCGGTCCGCCTCACGAATGAGCGCGGCAACCTCGTTCTCCTCCCCTTTATGGGCCAGATGGTCTGGCGCTGCGCCTTTGACGGCCGCGAGCTGACCATGAAGTCGATCTACGATGAGCCCGAGGCGGCCAAGGTCACTTACGGCGAGACCTACGGCGGCTTTCTGATGCACTGTGGCCTGACGGCGATGGGCAATCCCACCGCCGAGGATACCCACCTCCCTCACGGTGAGCTTCCCATTGCCAAGTACCATACCGCGTACGTTGTCAGCGGTGAGGACGAGGGCGGCGCTTACGTCGGCCTTGGCGGCGTGTATTCTCACAAGCGTTGCTTTGAGACCAATTACGATTTCATTCCCCTCATCAAGCTTTATGCGGGGAAGGCGTTCATCGACGTGGACGTGACCTTTGAAAATCACAAGGACGTTCCGCTCGAGTATTTCTACCTCTGCCACATCAACCATCGTCCTGTGGACGGCGCTAAGCTCCTGTACACCGCTCCGCGCGATACGATCATTGTGAATCACGAGGTGCCCGAGAATTATCACTCGGCCAAGGGTGCCGCCGCCACCAACGCCTACCTTGATCGTCTTGACAGCGATCCCTCGCTGATGGACACCGTGGGTGCCGAGGGGCAGGCCTATATGCCCGAGATCGTGTTTGCCTGCTTTTATCAGGCGGACGCCGAGGGGCGCGCCTACACCATGCAAAAGAATCCCGACGGAACGGCCACCTACGTCATTCACCGCCCCGAGGAGCTGCCCTTTGGCGTGCGTTGGATCGCCCGCACTGAGGACGAGGACGCCATGGGTATGGTGCTTCCCGCCACGGCCGAGCACAAGGGCTACCTCTATTGCAAGGAGCACGGCTACGAGCGCTTTCTTAAGAAGGGCGAGCGCGTGACCTATAAGATGCGCACCGGCTTTGCCACCGCTCCCGAGGCGGCGGCTCTCGAGGAAAAGATCCACGCCCTCGGTTTTTGATTGAATTTGTAAACAAAACTACGAAAGGAGAATGCTATGAAGCGTCAGAAGTCCGAGACGGTTAAGCTGAATAGGATCGAGCGTATGATCACGTGGCCACGTAAGATCGCCCGCGCCCGTCGTGTAGGTTATACCGTCTTCGCCGTTTTACTTCTCCTTTTGCTTCCCATTTTCGTGCTGTGCCTTGCCCGTCCCGAGCGCGTGGCGCTTGCCCTCGTATTGCTTTCTCTGTATGTGATAGCGCTCCTTGTCTTCGTTATCGGCGTGGCAGCGGCCGATGCCCTGTACGGAAAACGCGCCCAAAAGCGCCGTATGGACGATCTTGCCACGGCGTATTTCCGCTCCCTGCTGACCTCACTTGCGGCGGCGGCCGAGCCGGACTTCCGCGCCCGTATCGACGGTGAGGCGCTGTTCCGCATCGCGTATGAGTATGCCGCGGGCTATATCCCCTCCGCCAAGGAGCGTGAGGCGGTCCTCGGTGCTACGGTGGTGCGCGTCGCGGCCGAGCCCGTGCGCGCCCGTTATATAGCGCTTCTCCGAGATCTTTTTACGGGTGATGCCACACGGTACGGGGTTCTTTACGCACATATTGATGAGGCGACCGCCATCGTTCGTCAAAAGCACGTTGACCGCTATGCCGCCCCCCAGAGAGCGCTCCTTGAGGAGAACCTTTGGCTGGTCCGCCAGCAGGTCTTGGATCGTCGGACGTTCTTTTTGCGCGTCAATTCCAAGCGCGCTTTCCTTTCTCTTTTTGACAGTGTGACCGCATACGTGGATAGAACGGCCACTGCCGCCAACGGCAGAGCTGAGGGCGCCCTCCTCCTTCCCACGCGTGAGGAATATGAACGCCATTGCACCACCGTCCGTGCTCTCCGCCATTATGACACGCGAGAAATGCGCTTTTCTCTCCGAAAGGAAACGTTGGATAAGTATAAGGCGCTGATTGCCGAATACCGCGCTTTTTGCTCTACGCGTGCCTCGGTCGGTTGTCCTACGGTCGACATTGAAAAGTGCCAGGCCGTGTACGATGGGATCCTCAAGGATAACGAGCGCTGCTGGCATTGCAAGCGCAAGTTTCACGGCCGCTACAAGGAGGTCTGTCCGCGTTGCCACCATTACGTCTGTCCGCGGTGCGGTAAATGCTATTGCGATAAGCACATTATGCACAGGATCGTCTCGGTGGTTGAGGACGAATGAATGGAAAGTCAGCCCTTTTTCCGCAAGGGGGTTGACTTTTCTTTTGTTCTATGATATAATAAGCGCATCTGCGGAATACCGCAAGCGAAACGGGGAAGGGGGAGGATACAGTCCATGGACGCAGACAGTAGTGAGGACGATTATTGCTTCACGACGGTAAGAATACATAAAGATCGGTTGGCTCATCTCGCTTTTAGGAAAAGCGGTCGATGCGCCTTTTTGCGTTTGTGCCGCCTTCGCCCCTGAGGTGCGCCGCTTAGCCAAAATGGGCTCGAACCAATAAGTCCTCGGCGATAGATTTTCGTGTCTTTCGCCGTGGCTCGTCTTGAAAAGCCCACCGCTGGATCTACATAAATTTATAATTAAGAAAAGGATTTATCATGACCACTCAGATATTACTCATGGTCCTGATGCTGGTGCTGTCGGCGTATTTTTCGGCCACGGAAACGGCATTCTCGAGCATGAACAAAACGCGATTAAAAACCTTTGTGGAAAAAGGAAACCGCCGCGCTACGATCGCTCTTTCCCTCGTTGAGAAGTACGATAAGTTGCTCTCGACGATTCTCATCGGCAACAACATTGTGAACATCGCCCTGGCCTCGATGGGTACGATCTTCTTCGTGGAGACGGTGGCTCTCGGTGACATCGGTACCACGGTGTCGACGGCCGTCATTACGGTGGCTGTGCTTATCTTCGGAGAGATCACGCCAAAGAGCATTGCCAAGGATATGCCTGAGCGCTTTGCGATGCTCTCGGCGCCTGTGCTTCAACTCCTCATTTGGATCTTTACCCCCTTTACCTACCTGTTTTCTCAGTGGAAAAAGCTGCTGTCCAAGGTGTTCCGTTCGCGTGATGACGGCAAAATATCGCAGGAGGAGCTGCTCCTCCTTGTCGATGAGGTCCAGCAGGAGGGAAGCATTGATAACAATGAGGGCAACCTCCTCCGCAACGCGATTGAGTTTACCGAGCTTCGTGCCGAGGATATCCTCACGCACCGCGTGGACCTCGCTGCCGTTCCCACCGATGCCGAAAAGAGCGAGATCGCAGAGAAGTTTGCCGAGACCCAATTTTCGCGTCTCCTTGTGTACGAGGAAACGATCGACAAGATCGTTGGTGTCATTCATCAGAAGGATTTCTACACCGCATCGGGCATCACGGAGCTTCCTCTCGATGCGTTTATGGCTCCCGCGGTGTTCATTCACCAGTCTGAAAAGATCAGCCAGCTGCTGAAAACCCTGCAGAAGAACAAGACCCACATCGCCGTGGTGTTGGACGAATACGGCGGCACGCTCGGCATCGTCACCATGGAGGATATCCTTGAGGAGCTCGTCGGTGAGATCTGGGACGAGCACGATGAGGTCGTGGAGAATTACAAGGACCTCGGCGACGGCAAATACCGCGTCGATTGCTCGGTCAATCTTGACGATTTCTCCGAGTTCTTCTCGGTGGAGATCGAGTCCGATGCCGTCTCGCTTGGCGGCCTTATCATGGAGCTGCACGAGGATCTTCCCGAGGTTGGCAGTGTGGTCATCTCTGCCGGCCTTGAGATCACGGTGGCGGAGATGGATTCGCACCGTGTCGTGTATGCGGAGGTCGTCCGTCTGCCCGAGGAGGATCCCGAGGCGGAAGAGTCCGAGGAGGAAGAGGCCTAAAAGAAGCGCTCCCTTGCGGGAGCGCTTCTTTTATAAGGTAAAAACAAAGGACACCCGAGGGTGTCCTTTGTTTTATGCTCTGTTAGCGCTTGTAGCCGGGGAGGTCGACGAGCGTCAGAACGTCAACGGGCATACCCGTGGCGATCGACTTGTTACCGGCAATACCGGTCAGAATGCTCATCGCGCCGTCCACGTGGGAAGCGGCTCTCTTGAAGGGATCCTCCTCGGGAACACCGAAGATGTCGTTGAGAAGAACGGTATCGCCGCCGCCGTGGCCGCCAACGCCCTCCTGGATCGCAACCTCGTAGGCCTCACCGAACATCGGGTAAACCGTGATCTTCTTGCCTCTGACAACGCCCTCCTTGTTGGAAGCGCCGCCCGCATTGATGTAAACGGCCTCAATGACCTCCATCTCGATACGGCCCTTGGTACCGGTCATGCAAACGCGGAAGCCCTCCCAAGGCGAGTAGGCGTTCAGCGAGTAGGACATCTGAGCGCCCGACTTGTACTGAACGAGAACATCCATGGTATCCTCGATGCTGATGTTGTCACCGAAAACGCTCTGGTCGCGAATGTAACCGTCGTCCTTCTCGGCGTTGAGGTAGAGGCGGGTCAGGTAGTTGTTGCCCTCCATCTTAAGAGCGAACGGATCGCCAAGAGCATTCTCCTGACCGTGGACACGGGAGTAGAACTTGGTCACGCCGCGCTCCTCGGCATTCTCACGGCCGTAGAACTTCAGGTCGCCAAGAGCAAAGACACGGGTGGGGTAGGAGCCCAGCCAGAAGTTGACAAGGTCAAAGTGGTGGGTGGACTTGTGAACCAGCAGGCCGCCGCTGTTTCTCTTGTCGCGGTGCCAACGGCGGAAGTAGTCGGCACCGTGGGAGGTGTTGAGGAGCCACTCAAAGTGGACCTGCGTCACCTTACCGATGGTGTCGTTCATGATGAGCTCGCGGAGCTTCGTGTTGTGGGGAGCGTAGCGGTAGTTGAAGGTAACGCGCAGGCTCTTGCCGGTGCGGTCAATGGCATCGATGATCTGCTGGCACTTGTCAGCGTCCATCGTCATGGGCTTCTCGGAAATGACGTCGCAGCCCATCTCCATGGCCTTGATGATGTATCTGTGGTGCGTGCGGTCGATCGAGGTGACGATGACGGTGTCGGGCTTCGTCTCTTCGATCATTTTCTCGAACTCATCGGCACCGTACATGGGAACGGCGTGGTAGTTCAGCTCACCCTCAAGGATCTCATTCGCAAACTCCATACGGGTGCGGTTGATGTCGCAAAACGCAACAAGCTCGCTGGTTTCGCTGTAGGTCTTGGCGATGGCCTGATAATACATTCTGGCACGGCCGCCGATACCCACATGAGCAAATCTTTTCTTTGCCATAATAACCTCCTGCGCAAAAGGGCGCAAAATAAATAGTGATTAGGCATATACGCCTAAGATAAGTATACCATTAAATTTCCCGTCCGTCAAGCAAAAAGCGGCAAAAAAACAAAATTTGCATAAAAACATTTTTTTCACGTTCCTTTTGTCTTTTTTGGCAACCCCTCGCCGAAAAGTCAAAAAGCGGATAAGCGGAAATCTCCGCTTATCCGCATATGGCGGGTGAGCGCGCTCACCTCTGCCAATCCTTTAGAACAAACTGAATGGGAAGGCCGTTTTTCGTGTGCAGGTTCTGCTCTCCCTGAATGAGAGGCAGGCAGTATTCGATCGCCGCCTCCGTGACGTCGTGTCCGTTTTCGGCGATCCATTCGGTGGGGAAGTATTTGACACGGTTGGCCACCAAGGAGGTATCCACGTGGCCAATCCGCACGCTGTACGGGTGGTGGGAGACACGCTCAAAGACCATGGTGATGCCGGAAAGCCCGTCAAGCGCCGCCCCCACGGCCGCCTCGCCAATGCGCTCGGCCTCGGTAATGTCGCGTTTGGAGCTGATGTGCGAGGCACAGCGCTGCATCACGTTGAGCTCAATGGCCCGGACCTTGCAATTCAGCTCCTTGGCCACGATCTTGGAAAGCGCTTTGGCAACCCCCGCCAGATACTTGTGGCCAAAGTTGTCAACGTATCCCGATTGAAACTCTCCGTCGACCTCATCGGGAGAGGGCGTGACCCCCTCGGAGATGGCGACCACAACGGCGTAATACTTCTTTTGGGTCTCTCTGATGTCGTCAAGAAACCGCTTGACCGAGAATTCTCGCTCGGGAAGATAAATGAGATGCGGTGAAGGCTCGCCGTTGGCGCGGAGCACCGCAGAGGATGCCGTCAGCCATCCCGTATCTCGCCCCATGATCTCCACGAGTGTCACTGAGGGAATGGAGTAGACACTGCTGTCCCTGGTGATCTCCTGAAGCGTCGTGGCCACGTATTTGGCGGCCGAGCCAAAGCCGGGGGTATGGTCGGTGCAGGGCAGGTCGTTGTCAATGGTCTTGGGGATTCCCACCACCTTGACGTCGACCCCCTTTTTGACAAAATACGCGTGGAGCTTTTGTACGGTGTCCATGGAATCGTTGCCGCCGATATAGAAAAAGGCGCCGATGCGATGCTCTGTGACGGTTTTGAGAATTTCCTCATATACCGCAGGGTCGCTCTCGGCATCGGGGAGCTTATATCGGCAGGAGCCGAGGAGGGTGGAGGGAGTCTGACGAATCAGCTCCACGTCCTCGTCCGTGGTAATGACCGTGCGCAGGTCGATCAGGTGGCCCCGGATCAGTCCCTCCACACCGTTGATCGCCCCGTAGATCTTGTCGATCTCACGGTATTTGATGGCAAAGCGAAAAACTCCGAGAAGCGAGGCGTTGATGGCCGCGGTGGGGCCTCCGGATTGGGCAACGGCGATGTTCATAATGTCCGGCTCCTTTGCTTTTTTTGGCTACCTCCATTATAAATGGCAAGGGACACGCTGTCAAGCGTTTTGCACAAAAGAACAAAAAGATGAGACAAAACTGTTTTTTTTGATCGGTGTCAAAGCTCGGCGGGGTCTTTGTTTCACAAAAAGGGCACCCGTAAGGTGCCCTTTTTGTGGATTAGCGTCGGAAGCCGGGGAGATCGACAAGCGAGAGAACGTCAACGGGCATGCCCGTGGCGATCGACTTGTTGCCGGCGATACCGGTCAGAATGCTGAGGGCGCCGTCCACGTGAGAGGCCGCGCGGTGGAAGGGGTCCTCGGTGGGAAC
>JAFVYX010000304.1 GCA_017500625.1 Clostridia bacterium
CCTCGTAGGGCAGAAGCCCAGGATCGTTCTGGGTAAACCAACGCATGCGCCCGCCCTCACGGAAGTAGCGCTCGGCCACGCGGCAAAAGCGGTCGTCTCCGCGCATCTGAAAAACGGTCATTCCCTCGTCCTCGCAGGCAAAAAGCGTCTCCACGATGCGCCCGTCGTCAAAGTACTCGCGCATCGCGGCATCGTCGCGCGCGCTGTAATGCGATTTTCCGCAGAAGGGGTTGCTCCCCACGATCAGGCGAGAGGTGTTGATTCCGCAAAAATCAACGGTAGGCAGGGTGTTTTTCATATCGTCATCTCCCGTGTCTTAAAAATTGTCAAAAACTCTGTTTTTTGAATGAAGCATGTCAAAAATTCCTTGCTTCTTATGGAAAAACCGAAAATACAATCGTTTCTACAATCACTCGCCCTGCGCCTCGCGGTAAAGACGGCGGAATTCGGCCACCGTCTCGGCAAAATCGCCGATCGCGGCCCGAATCACGGCGGGATCGGTCATATCGATCCCCGCAAGGAGGAGACTATCCAGCGGCGAGCGCGAGCCGCCCGCACGTAGAAAGTCGAGGTAAGCGTTGCGATAGTCCTCGCCCTCGCTCTCCAGGCGCTTCACAATGGCGGAGGCGGCGGAAATGCAGGTGGCGTATTTATAGACGTAGAAGCAATTATAGAAGTGAGGGATCCGCATCCATTCGAGGGCAATGTCCTCGTCCACCGTCACGCGCGGGCCAAAGTAGGCCTTGACCAGCTCGTAGTATTCGCGGCACATGACCTCCTGCGTCAAGGCCTCGCCCGCCTCGGTGAGGCGGTGCATGCGCAGCTCAAATTCGGCAAACATCGTCTGGCGGTAGAGCGTGCCCTTGCAGGTCTCCATCAGCTGATTGAGCAGCGCCAGCTTCTCGGTCCTGCTCGTCGCCATACGAATGCGGCGGCGGGTAAAGAGCAGCTCGTTCACGGTGGAGGCCACCTCGGCCACGAAAATGGTGTAGGAGGCGTCCTGTGGGGTGTTGGCGGCGTTGGCGTAATGCGTGTGCATCGAGTGGCCCGCCTCATGCGCGAGGGTCGAAACGTCGTCAAGCTTTCCCATGAAATTGAGGAGCATATAGGGCTCGGTGTCGTAGGCGCCCGCGCTGTACGCGCCGCTGCGCTTGCCACGGCCGGGGTAAACGTCCACCCAGCCGCGCTCGGTAAGTCCGCTCCGCAGGACACTCACGTAGTCGTCGCCCAATACCTCCACGGCCGCGAGGACCTCGTCCACCGCCTCGTCGTAGGTGTAGTTGCCCGCGGCATCGCCCGCAAGCGGCGCATACACGTCGTAAAGATGCAGGTGGGACAGCCCCAGCACCTCACGCTTGAGATCGTAGTAGTCAAAGAGGGGCGCAAGATGGTCACGCACCGTCTTAATGAGCGTGAGATAGACGTCGGGTGTGACCTCATCGGCAAAGACCGAGGCCGTAAGACTGTCGGGGAAGCGACGAAGCTTGGCGAGCGTCACCTTTTCCTTGATGCGCGAGGAAAGGAGCGAGGCAAAGGTGTTGCCGAACTGACGGTAGGTCTTGTACAGCGTGCGGAAGGCCGAGCGGCGCACGCGGCGGTCGGCGCTCATCAGGAGCGGCACGTAGGTGGCGCTCGTCAGGGGAACCGTTTCTCCTCCCTCGCCCTTCACCGTGCCAAAGGAAAGATCGGCGTTGGCAAAGACCGAGTGGATCCGCTTCTGCGAGCCGAACACGGGGGAAAGCTCAGCAAGGAGTCTCTCGCCCTCGCCCTCCAGCATGTGCGGGATCTCGCGGCGGATCGTGGCGATCGTGCGGCGGTACTCCGAAAGGGCGGGGCAGTCCGCAAAATATCCCTCCAGCGTCCCGTCCTCGATCGCCTGGATCGCAGGGGAGACGAAGTAGGTGGCCGCGCGGTGCGCGTCAAGGAGATCGGTGACCTTGGAGAGGCGCGCCTCGGCGGCGTTGTCTCCCTTGTCGAGGTCGGAGGAGAGCATCGCGTATTCGTACAGTCTTTCGAGCGTGCGCTCGGCGTTGGTCGCGGCCGAAAGCCCACGGTAGAGCGTGTTCGCGTCCTTCGTCAGAGTATCCTTCATCGCTCCTATGGCAGCCGTCTCGTCCTCGGCGCGGCGGCAGTCGGCCAAAAACGCTTCCTCCGAGGGATAAATGGCCGTAAGATCCCAGCGATGACGGGCGGGGGCGTCCTTTCTTTGAATGTTCATTCATGGCTCCTTTCGCGGCGTCGCCGACGGTTTTATGCTTCTATCTTACCTCACGGCGCGCCGTTTGTCAATAAAATCGGGCCGCACGCCCCCACTTTTTCTCTTTTTTTGGGGGCGGCCTTGACACGTTTTCGACTTTGTACTATAATCATAATAAATATTTATCATTTTTATACAAGGAGAAGTCAGATGAAGCTCGTAGTCAAGGTGGGCACCTCCACGCTGATGTACAAAACGGGACACCTGAACGTGCGCCGTGTGGAAGCGCTTTGCCGCGTTCTTTCTGACCTGAAAAATGCGGGGCACGAGGTCGTGCTCGTTTCCTCGGGCTCGATCGGTATGGGCGTCGGTAAGCTCTCGCTCAAGGAGCGCCCGACCGACATTCCCACCAAGCAGGCGGCCGCCGCCGTCGGCCAGTGTGAGCTGATGTACACCTACGATAAGCTTTTTTCCGAGTACCGCCATACCGTCGCCCAGATCCTGCTCACGGGGAGCGACATCGCGGACACCGACCGCCGCCATAACTTTGAGACGACCATGCGTCGCCTCCTCGAGCTTGAGGTGCTTCCGATCATCAATGAGAACGATACCGTGGCCACCGAGGAGATCGTCATCGGTGACAACGATACCCTTGCAAGCGTTGTGGCCGTCTCGATCGGGGCCGATCTCCTCGTTCTGCTCTCGGATATCGACGGCCTTTACACCGCCGATCCCCATTCCGATCCCACGGCCCGCCTCATTCCCGTGGTGGAGGAGCTGACGCCCGCCGTCATGGCTCTCGGCGGAGGGAGCGCGGGCAACCTCGGCACGGGC
>JAFVYX010000305.1 GCA_017500625.1 Clostridia bacterium
CACGTTCACGGGCAAGACCGTGACCTATACGGGTACATCACAGACGGTGGCGGTTTCCGGCGTTCCGAGCGGGACGGTGGTTAAATATTCGGTCAACGGCGCCGCCGCTGTGGACGCCGTTTCCGTCACCGATGCCGGAACCTACACCGTTGTGGCCAGCTTCACGATGCCGGCAGGGTATGCCCCTGTAGCCGATATGACCGCTATGCTGACGATCAATAAGGCGGCGATGCCCCTCCTTTCCTTTGAGGGAGATTCTGTGGAGTATGACACCTTTGAGCACTCTCTTGGCGTTGTCGGTAACATCCCGACGGGTGCCGTGGTGAAGTACTATTACAATGATGTGGAGTGCGATTTCGTGACCGAGGTTGGTCAGTATAGTGTTCGTGTGGTCATTACGCACAAGAACTACGTGACCTTTGAGGCCACCGCTACGCTGAAGATCACCTCCAAGGAGGAGCAGCTCTTTAGCGTTGGTGTCGGCAATGTCGTCTATTTTCAGAACAATCTTGACGAGAATAAGCTTTATAAATATCAGAACGGCCTGCTTTCCAAGGTCAACAACGATGAGGCCACATTTATGATGACCGACGGCACAAGCCTGTTCTACGTCGGCAAGGGGCTCCTCTCGTCCAACATCAAGAATCTTGATGCCGGTGGCCTCTCGGTCGTACTCAAGGCCAATGCCGAGTATCTCACCACAGACGGTGAAAATCTTTATTACGCCATTAACGGCATCTTGGCTGGTGCAGAGGAGCGGGGCATCTGGCGCATCGCGCTTGACGGCAGCAATGCCACCCCCGTTCGTATCTCGACCGATAAGGCCAAATACCTTGTTTACTATGACGGCGCGATCTATTACGCCAATCAAAGCAACGGCAAAACGCTTTGCAAGGTTTCTGTGAATGCCAACAATGCCACGGGTACGGTGCTTTGGGACGAGAAGGTGGAATACATCATTGCCGACGGTGGCGCCCTCTACTTTGACTCCACCGACGGTCTCGTCGGCGGTAGCGCGATCCGCAAGTACAACGTTTCCAACGGCACCTGCATCAAGCTCACCACCGATTCGGGTAAGTATCTGACCAAGATTGGCAGCTATATCTACTATGTCAATAACGACCTTTTGACCTCGTCGCTTTTCGGCAAGACTATCTCCCGTGTCAGCGCCGTCCAGACCGCGGACAGCTCGCTTCCTGGCACACAGGTCATCTCCGATGCGAACAACGGATTCACCTCGTTGGCTACCGATGGTGAGTCGCTCTATTTTTACCGTTTGAACGATAAGCATTTCTACTGCTATGACGTCAGCGAGGGCGAGGAGACCGATCTTATGGCTGGCTTTACGCCCCCCATTCCTACGGTGAACGCGGCGGAAACCCATTACGTCAAGATCGTTGAGTATGACGGAGCCGTATACTACATCGATCCCCTGAACGGCGATGCTCTTTACAAGTATGACCTCGCCACAAGAAGAAAAACCAAAGTTCTTGACGACGCGGTCTCCGGTGCGTGGTTCCATGACGGTAAGCTGTATTACAGCGCCTATGTGCTGACCAACTATGCCTTCTATGTCATGGATCTTGACGGGGGGACTACCGCTAAGCTGACCTCCCAGCGTGCCGATCACGTGTTCTTTGCCGAAGATTTCATTTACTATGTCAAGGTTGGCTCCGCATACAACAACTATATCGTTAAGATTGCTTACGATCACGATATTGAGACCGATGAGCCGACCGTTGTAATGGACGACACCAGTCTTTGGATGGCGGACCTCGCGGTTGTCGGTGATGACGTTTACTTTGTCAATAATAAGCTGATCGGCGGTAAGAAACTCCATAAGCTTTCTCTCGCCACCGGCGAGGTGACCGAGCTCGGCATCACAGCCCTCACCTTCACGGTCAGCGGCGATACGATCTACTACTTCGATAACGACAGCAAGCTGAAATCCTGCTCGCTGACGGGCGGCAACGTGGAAACGCTGGTGACAAACGTGGAGATCAACGACCTCGTTGTCAAGGGGAACAAGATCTACTTCTCCTCAACCGACGGCAAGGTAGGACTCTATACGTATGACCTGACGACCGAGGCCACCACGCAGCTGGACAGCGCTCCTGCCGAGGGCATGGTCTTTGTTGGCGACATTATGTATTTCTTCAAGACGGCCTGCTCTTACCTGAACGACTATCCGCACATCTCGGGTGGCGACTATCGCCTCTATTCCTATAACGGCTCGGTCTTTACCAAGCTGAATTGACCAAAAAAAGAAAACTCCCTGCGGGGAGTTTTCTTTTTGCTTTTACCAGCCCTTTTGGTACTTGTCAAGCTCGTCGAGCAGGAAGGTGTCCTCCTTGAAGAGCTTGGCGGCGGCGGCCACGCGCTCGGCCTCAAAGCGCAGGGAAGCGCGGCCGATGCGCTCGTTGCAGCCAATGGGGTCGTGGCCACAGAAGGCGTTCGGGTAGTCGAGATCCCAGCCGTTGTCGGCAAGGTAAATGCCCGCCTCGCGGTAGGGGCGGCTTCGGTCCACGGGGAGACCGCTCTCCTTGCCAAGCTCGTCCCATTCCACGCTCTCGGGCGCCACAGCCATCACGAACGCCGTTTCACCGAAGCCCGCGTGACCGATGCGCATATTCTCCTTGTGGTAGCGGAGTACCAGCTCCTCGTCCTCCCCCGTCAGCTCGGGGATCGAGCCCGTGCCGTGCTTTTCAAGGTAGGTCGCCAGGACGTGCGGCGCGGGCAGGTCGGAGTGCATCACCCCCACCACAAAGTCGCGCTTTGTGACGTTCAGCGAGCGGAGAAAGGTGTTGAGCCAGGACGAATTCCCGCCGTGGCCGTTGTAAATGAGGATCTTCTTGTAGCCGTTGCGGCTGATCTGCTCACAGAGCGTGCGGAGGAGCGTCATCTGCAGCTCCACGGGGATCGTGATGTTCCCCTCGCTCATGCTACCGCCATCGGCCACCGTCGGCGCTCCAAGGGGCAGATCGCCAAAGGTGAAGCCGGGAAAAACGCACATCGTCTCAAGGAGCGAGGCCTCGTAGGCCACACTCTCCGCGATCAGGCAGTCGCAGCCCAGCGCCAGGTGGAGCCCGTGCTTCTCCACGCACCCCATAGGCAGAATGCACACGCCCTTGGCCTCCTCTCGGAGTGATGCGAAGTTGCTCACAGTTTTATATAACCAACGCGTTTCCATGCGAATACCTCCTAAAGCTCGGTGCCCTTTGGACTATTTTATTTTTATCACATTTTAAGGGAAAAGTCAAGTGAAAAATAAAAAGCAGACCTCCGCAGAGGTCTGCTTTTTTTGTTATCTCTTGACGCGAGCGTTGCCGCCCCAGATGCTGAAGATCTGCTCTTCGTCCGCGGGCTGAGCGTAGTCGGTCAGGAAGGTGGTCGCAAGCGCGCCGCTGGCCCAGGCAAACTGGAGCTGACGCTCGGCGTCCCAACCCTTGATGATGGAGTAGAGAAGACCGCCGACAAAGCCGTCGCCGCCACCGATGCGGTCAAGCACGGTGATCTCGCGGGGCTCGGCGATGTGCCACTCATTGTCGCTCCAGAGGATCGCGCCCCAGAGGTGACGGTTGACGTTGATGACCTGGCGGAGCGTGGTACCGAACACGCTGGCGTTCGGGAACTTCTCTCTCACGCAGTTGATCATGGCCTTAAAGCTCTCGATCTTGGAGCCGAGGTCCTTACCGCCGGCTTCGGGGCCCTCGATGCCGAGGCAGAGCTGGAAGTCCTCCTCGTTACCGACGAGAATGTCGGCGACAGAGGCGATCTCGGTGAAGATGTCGTGGAGCTCCTGCTCACGGCCCTTCCAGAAGGAGGCGCGGTGGTTCAGGTCAAAGGCGATGAGCGTGCCATGCTTCTTGGCGGCGCGGGCAAGCTCCAGGCAGAACTGGCTGGTCTCGGGCGAGAGAGCACCGATCAGACCCGAAAGGTGAAGGACACCAACGCCCTCCTCGCCGAAGAGGCGCTCCAGGTCAAAATCCTTGACCGAAAGGGTACGGCCGACCTCGCCGGCGCGGTCGTTCTGCACGCGGGGACCGCGGGCGCCGTAGCCGGAGTCGGCGATGTTGAACTGGTGGCGATAGCCCCAGGGGCCGCCCTGCTCAACCTCGGGGCCCTCAAAGGTCATGCCACGGCCAAGCAGGTTGTGCTTGATCATCTTGGCGATGGGGCTGTCCTTAACAAAGGCCGTCAGAACGTGAGTAGGAAGACCGAGATAGGACGAGATCGAGGCCACGTTGGTCTCGGCGCTCGTGACCTGCATACGGAAGGTCTCGGAGGCGTAAACGGGCTGGCCGTCGGGCGGGCAAATGCGGACGCCCATGCTGGTGGGGACCACAAGAGCGTACTTGTAATTTTCTCTGAGCTTCATGTTTATTTTCCTCCAAAATTAAATGGAATACTGGGAAGCCGCGGTGTCGCCGCCCTTACCGGTCCAGTTGGTGTGGAAGAACTGGCCGCGGGGAGCATCGATGCGCTCGTAGGTGTGGGCGCCGAAGTAGTCGCGCTGCGCCTGGAGCAGGTTGGCAGGCAGACGCTCGGAGCGGTAGCCGTCAAAGTAGCAGAGGGCGGAGGTCATGGCGGGCATAGGAATGCCGTTCGAGATGGCGGCGGCGCAAACGCGTCTCCAGCCGGCCTGGGCCTTCTCGATGACGTCCTTGAAGTAAGGATCGAGCAGGAGGTTGGGAAGCTCGGGATTCGCATCAAAGGCCTCCTTGATCTTACCGAGGAACACGCTGCGGATAATGCAGCCGCCTCTCCACATGAGGGCGATGCCACCGTAGTTGAGGTTCCAACCGTAGGTCTTGGCGGCCGAACGCATCAGGGTGTAGCCCTGAGCGTAGGAAACGATCTTCGCGGCGAACAGAGCGTCCTTCAGGTCGTTGATGAAGGCGGCCTTGTCGCCCTGGAACACGGGCTTCGGACCCGCAAGCACACGGGAGGCGGCCACGCGCTCGTCCTTCATGGCGCTGAGGCATCTGGCAAACACGGCCTCGCCGATGAGCGTCAGCGGAACGCCCTCGTCAAGGGCGGCAATACCGGTCCACTTACCGGTACCCTTCTGGCCGGCCGTGTCGAGGATCTTCTCAACGATCGGCTCGCCGTCGGTGTCCTTGTAAGCGAGGATATCCTTCGTGATCTCGATGAGGTAGCTGTCCAGCTCCTTGGTGTTCCAATCGGCAAAGACCTCGTGCATCTCATCGTCGCTCATGCCGAGCAGGTCACGCATCAGGTGGTAGGCCTCGCAGATCATCTGCATATCGCCGTACTCAATGCCGTTGTGGACCATCTTGACAAAGTGGCCGGCGCCGTTCTCGCCAACCCAGTCACAGCAGGGAGCGCCGTCCTCGACCTTGGCGCAGATGGCCTGCAGGATCGGCTTCACAGACGGCCAGGCCGCGGGCGAGCCGCCGGGCATCAGGCTCGGGCCGTTCAGAGCGCCCTCCTCGCCACCGGAAACACCGGTACCGATGTAGAGCTTGCCCTGACTTTCCACGTAAGCGGTGCGGCGGG
>JAFVYX010000033.1 GCA_017500625.1 Clostridia bacterium
CTACACGATCGCGGACAACGTCGCCACCGACGTGACCATCTGGTGCAAGCTCCCTGAGCCCGCGGTCGAGCCGTAATATTATCCGAAATGCGCCGAGGGGGGTGACATAGTCCACCCCCTCGAGGCGCTCCGACCAGGAGACTACGCCTATGAAGCTATCCCGCAAGCTGGCTCCTGCGGTCATTCTGTTTCTGGTTTCTCTGTCCCTCATCACCACAACGACCTTGGCCTGGTTTTCCATGAACACCAACGTCACCGCCACGGGTATGCAGGTGACGGCCACCGCCAGCGATAACATCATGGCGTATGGCACTCCCTCGCAGGTACAGGGGGCGGACACGCTCTTCAAGAACGCCGTGGTGCTTCCCCATAATGAGGTCAAGCTCTCCCCGGCCTCCTCGGCCGACGGCGCCGACTTCTACTATGCGGACGCACGCAACGTCAACGGTGCCGGTGGTCTGATACGGCCCATGGCCTACGTCGCGTACGATGCGGGGAGCTCGGACAGCGTCAACCACTTCAACAAGAATTACCGTACCACGGGCAGCGTTGCCTATACCGAGTACATTCTTCAGATCAAGGCCACCAACGCGCAGGATCACGTCCAGCGCCTGGTGCTCTCTGCGCTCGATCTGACCTACGGCGGCACCGCGCTGGCCACGCAAAAGGCCTTCCGCGCGGCGGTGTTTTCCGATGCCTTCCCGAAGGATCCTGACCCCGACGACAGCACGTACCCGTCGGTCTCTACCGAAACGCTCGTTTCGGTCCTCGCTCCCGAGGGGGCGGCTTACCGTACCTCGCGTACCGAGAGCGGTGCCGTCATAGGGCAGACGGTGGGCGCCGATGAGAGCGGCACGCTCGAAATGCACGACGTTTCCCGCTTTGGCGAGGAGGCGGTGCTGGGCAGCGTTCTTCCCGGCGAGACGGTCTATTTCCGTATCGTCGTCCGCCTCTGGCTGGAGGGGGAGGACACCACGTGTGGCAATGCCACCTTTGCCCCCCTTTCCGAGGCGTGGGCGCTCGACCTTTCGATCTCCTTCGATAAGGAGGGGGCTGTCCCCGTGAAGCGCCTGAACGATACCGCCGTCACCGATAAGACCGTCCTCTATACCGACAGCTGCACCGTGGACACCTCGTCCCCCGCTGTGGTCGATGACGTCACCTATTACCCGATCAAGCGTGACGGTGAGGCCGTGGCCTTTGGTGTGCGTGACGGGCTCCCCGTCGCCCTCTACGTAAGGGGCGATTCTCTGACAACGGACCGTGTGGTCTATGCCTTGGCGTATGACGCAACGTACGGCGTCTATCGCTATCCCACCGATGTCACGAACCGTGTGAGCATCGTGGACGGAGCCCCAACTCCGTAAAGAAAACTTTGCAAAAAAATCGAAAAAACTGCATACGCGGCACCTATCCGCCCCTTTTTGGCGGATAGGTGACCTCGCGTTTTTCAAGAAAGCGGTGCGCCCTCGCACCCTTTCCTTATACGCGCGCAGGCGCTCCTGCGCGTACGCGGAAGCGCAAGGCGCCCACGCGATCTCCCTTTGGCTGTAACGGCCTCGGCCGTGGCAATAGATGACAAAAAATAAAAAACAGTAAGTGAGGTACTGCTTTTATGGAAATCTCAACCAAGCAAAAGACAAAAAAGGTCCTGTCCATTGTGGCCAACGTTCTCGTTTGGGTTTTTCTTGCCCTCTCGATCCTGACCACGATCCTTGTCTTTATGGCACAGGGCAGTGAGGACGGTGTGCCTGCGGTGTTCGGTAAGTCGCTGATCTCGGTGACCACCGACTCGATGGAGGACACGCTCAACCGCGGTGATCTGATCCCTCTCGAAAAGCTCCCGTCGAGCGAAGCCAAGAGGGGACTGCCGATCGGTACGATCATCACCTACCACTC
>JAFVYX010000306.1 GCA_017500625.1 Clostridia bacterium
CACCATGCGCGCAAGTACGACGAGATCATCGGCGATCCGCTCTATGATCCCGGCCGCAATGCGTACATCATGAAGGTCGAATGGAAGGACGGTCTGCCGCATTTCGACTACGACAATCAGCTCTATCAGGACTGAGCATAAGCACAGGCTGCGCCGGAGATTTCCGGCGCGGCTTTTTGCGTTTTTCAGGCGGTGGCGGGTAAAGAGCAGCTCGTTGACGGTAGAGGCGACCTCTGCCACAAAGATCGTATAGTCGGCCTCCTGCGGGGTGTTTGCCTGCTTTGAAAAGTAGGAATGCATCGAGTGCCCCGCCTCGTGCGCCAGGATAGAAACGTCGTCGATCTTGCCCATAAAGTTCAGGAGGATATACGGCTCGGTATCGTAGGAGCCTGCGCTGTACGCCCCGCTTCGCTTGCCGCGCCCCGGATAGACGTCGACCCAGCCGCGCTCGCAAAGCCCTGCGCGCAGCACGTCGGTATATTCCTTGCCGAGCGGGCGGACGGCGGTCAGCACCTCCTCTACGGCCTCGTCGTAGGAGTATTCGCTCTCGCCCTCCGCGGAAAGCGGCGCGTACACGTCGTAAAGATGCAGGTGCGAAAGCCCCAGCACCTCGCGCTTCAGATCGTAGTAGTCAAAGAGCGGCGCAAGATTTTCTCTCACCGTGGCGATCAGGGTGGTATAGACGTCGGTCGATACCTCGTCTGAATAGACCGAGGAGGCAAGGCTGCTTTCAAAGCGGCGGAGCTTTGCCATTGTCACCTTCTCACGCACCCGCGCCGAAAGGAGCGCGGCCAGCGTGTTGCCGTACTGGCGGCAAACGGCGTACATCTTGCGGAAGGCGGCACGCCGCACGAGGCGGTCAGTCGATCGGAGAAGCGGCACGTAGGAGGCGTTCGTCAGCTCGGTCGGGGTACCGTCCTCGCCACGTACCCGACCGTAGGTCAGGTCGGCATTGGCAAAGATAGAGCGGATCTCGCGGTGGGTGCCCAGCGCGGGCGAAAGCTCGGCAATGAGGCGCTCGCCCTCCTCGGTGAGCATATGCGCGATCTCGCGGCGCACGAGGGTGATCGGGCGGCGGTAGGCCGCGAGCGCGGGGCACTCCTCAAAGTAGCGGGTAAGCGCCTCCTCGTCGATCGCCTGAATGGCAGGGGCAAGAAAATAGGTGGCGGCGCGGTAGGCGTTTTCGATATCCTCGATCCTTGCCAGGCGCGCAAGGGCCGCGTTGTCCCCCTTGTCAAGGTCGGAGGCAAGCATGGCGTAGGTGTAGAGCTTTGAGAGCGAGCGCATCAGGTCGGTGTCGACCTCAAGGGCACGGTAGAGCCCAGGCCGCTCTCGGCAATGCCGCCACGCAGAGCGGGAAAGTCGCCGATTTTGCGGGTGGTCGCCTCGCACTCGGCGATGAAATCGGCCTCGGTCTTATAGATCGCCGTCAGGTCCCAGCGGTAGGCAGGGGCGGCGTCCTTTCTGTTGATCATAAAGCGTTCTCCTTATGCAATGGTTTGCTAACCTATATCTTACCGCAAAGTGCGGGCGTTGTCAAGAAAAGCGGCTTTCTTTTTTCGGGCGCTTGACATTGCGGCGGCTTTGTACTATAATTATTACCGAAATACCAAGATTTTATGGGAGATTTTCGTATGCGTATCGTTGTAAAGGTCGGCACCTCGACCCTGATGTATGCCACGGGGCATCTGAACGTGCGGCGGGTCGAGTCGCTCTGCCGCGTGCTGTCGGATCTGAAAAACGCGGGTCACGAGGTCGTTCTCGTATCCTCGGGGTCGATCGGTATGGGGGTCGGCAAGCTCGGCCTTGGCAGCCGCCCGACCGACATCCCCACCAAGCAGGCGGCCGCCGCCGTCGGTCAGTGTGAGCTGATGTATACCTACGATAAGCTCTTCTCGGAGTATCGCCATACCGTGGCGCAGGTGCTTCTGACGGGGAGCGATATTCAGGACGGTGACCGCCGCGCCCATTTTGAAAACACGATGCGCAGGCTCCTTGAGCTTTCCACCCTGCCGATCATCAACGAGAATGATACCGTCGCCACCGACGAGATCGTGATCGGCGATAACGATACCCTTGCAGGCATCGTTGCCGTCACCCTCGGGGCGGATCTGCTCGTCCTGCTTTCGGATATCGACGGGCTCTATACCGCCAACCCCCGCACCGATCCCACCGCCCGCCGCATTGAAACGGTGCCAAAGGTCACTCCCGAGGTGCTGGCACTCGGTGGCGGGAGCGGCTCCTCGCTCGGTACGGGCGGTATGATGACCAAGCTCCGCGCCGCCGAGCGCGTGGTTTCGGCGGGCATCGATATGGTGATCGCCCAAGGCGACCGCCCCGAGATCCTTTACGATATCGTGGAGGGCAAGGCGGTCGGCACCCGATTCCTGAAAAGGAGCAACGCCCAATGACCACCCTTGAAATTATGCAGGCGGCTAAGGCCGCCGCCCCCGCGCTTGCCACGCTTCCGACCGAAAAAAAGAACGCCGTCCTTACCGCGATGGCCAAGGCCCTCCTTGCCGATACCGAGGCGATCCTTTCCGCCAACCGTCAGGATCTTGCGTCCGCCGCCGAGCATATCGCCCCCGTGATGCTTGACCGCCTGCGCCTCGATGCCGCCCGCGTCCGCGCCATGGCCGAGGGGATCCTCGCCGTGGCCGCCCTCCCCGATCCCGTTGGCCGCACCCTCGCCACCACCGAGCGTGCCGACGGCCTTCGCATCGAGAGGGTGTCGGTGCCGATGGGCGTGATCGCTATCATCTATGAAAGCCGCCCCAACGTTACCTCGGACGCCGCCGCCCTGGCCCTCAAGGCGGGGAGCGCGTGCATTCTCCGCGGTGGCCGTGAGGCGTATCGCTCCTCCCACGCGATCGTGGCCGCCCTGCGTCGCGCACTCACCGCGTGCGGCCTCCCCGAGGCGCTCGTCTCGGCGGTCGAGGACACGACCCGTACGGGCGCCCTCGAGCTGATGAAGGGCGCGGGTTATGTCGATCTTCTCATTCCCCGCGGCAGCGCGGGGCTCATTCGCAGCTGCGTTGAGAACGCCACGGTCCCCGTCATCGAAACGGGCACGGGCATCTGCCACGTCTACGTGGACGGCGCCGCCGATGAGGCCATGGCGCTCTCGATCGTCCATAACGCCAAGACCAGCCGCCCCTCGGTCTGCAACGCCGCCGAGGTGTGCCTCGTGGACGAGAAAATTGCAAAGTCTTTTTTACCAAAACTCAAAAAAGTCCTGGTCGATGACCGCATTTCGGAGGGGAAGCCCCCCGTGGAGTTTCGCCTCGATCCTGCGGCGGCCGCCATCATTGACGGCGTGGCGGCGGGCGATGGCGATTTTGACACCGAGTTCCTCGACTACATTTTGGCCGTCCGCATCGTGTCGGGCGTCCGTGAGGCGATATCGCACATCGCCGCCCATTCCACGGGCCACAGCGAGGCGATCGTCACGCGTGCCGAGTCCGCCGCCGCCCTCTTTACCGCCGCCGTGGATTCGGCCGCCGTGTACGTCAACGCCTCCACCCGCTTTACCGATGGCGGCGAGTTTGGCCTTGGTTGTGAAATGGGCATCTCTACGCAAAAGCTCCACGCCCGCGGCCCGATGGGCCTTTGCGAGCTGACCTCGTACAAATACGTTGTCCGCGGAAACGGACAGATCCGATCAGGAGACTGCTATGAAGGTAGGATTTCTCGGCTGTGGCAATATGGGCGGTGCCCTCGCCCGTGCCGTGCGCCGCGCCGATGCCACGCTGACCCTCGCCCTCGCCGATGCCGATGCCGCCAAGGCCGAGGCCCTCGCCCGAGAGATCGCGGCCGAGGTATGCGATGCCGCCGCGCTGTTCGACGATTGTGACTTTATCTTTCTCGGGCTGAAGCCCCAGGTGCTTCCCGCGGCTCTTTCTGACCTGCCCACCGCGGCGGCGGCCGAGCGCGGTACGGTCTTTATCAGTATGGCGGCGGGAGTACCGCTCGCCACTCTGACGGCCATGCTTGACGGCGCCCCCGTCATTCGCATCATGCCCAACACCGCCGTTCTTGTCGGTGAGGGAATGACGGTCTATGCCGCCACCCCGAGCGTCACCGCCACCGCCCGCGAGGCCTTCCTTGCGCTGATGGCTGCCTCGGGGAAGTGTGACGAGCTTCCCGAGGACCTCATCGATGCCGCGTGCGCCGTGTCGGGGTGCGGCCCCGCGTTTGCGTATCTCTTCCTTGACGCGATGGCCGAGGGCGGCGTGGCCGCCGGCCTTTCGCGTGAGCGCGCCCTTGCGTACGCCGCCCAGACCGTGCGCGGCGCGATGCGCATGGCCGTAGAAACGGGCAAGACCCCCACCGAGCTGAGGATCGCTGTCTGCTCGCCCGGCGGCAGCACGATCGAGGGAGTCAAGGTGCTGGAGGGGCGCGGCCTTCCCGCACTTGTCAAGGACGCCGTTTCGGCTTCCTTCCATCGCACAAAGGAGTTAGGGAAATAACAAAAGCCGTTGGCATTGCCAACGGCTTTTCCTTTTATAGCTCGTCCCGTACCGCCTCCACAAGCGTTTGGCCTTGGTAGCGGAGCGTCAGGCGGAAGGGCGGGACTCCCTCCTCCAAAAGATCGAGGAAGATGCGGTCGCCCTCCCACATCGGGAGCGCGCGGGCCTCCTTCTTATCGACCCACGCAAGGATCCCCTCGTTGCAGACGGGAGCGACCTCGCCCGCAAAGTCGGTGGCGTGATAGAGGTGCATCACCTCGGCGGGGGCCACGTCCGACAAAAAAAGAATGCGCCCGACAAAGCGATAGGACAAAAGCTGCAGCCCCGTTTCCTCGCGCACCTCGCGCAGAAGGCACTCGTCGGGCGTTTCGCCCTCCTCAATGCCGCCGCCAATGCCGATCCACTTGCCCTCGTTCACGTCTTTTTTCTTCTTCACGCGGTGCAAAAGGAGATAGGCGCCGTCCCTTTCAATGTAACACAGAGTGGTATTTCTCATCGTTATGTAAACAATCCCTTACCTCTTTTTTCGAGGACAAAAAGCAATGGCAGCCCCAGCGCTCCCACCGAAAACACCTCGCCGAGAGAGACCGTGCAAAGGAGAAACAGGTAGCCCTCGGGCACACCGTAGGCGTAAATAAGAACGGGGGGAACGATCGCGGCGTTGGCGAGAATGGTGGGCAGGGGTACAAGAAAGCGCCAACGGCGGACGAGGCGCGCGCCGATCGCCCCGAGGAGAGTGGCCAGCGAGCCGAGAACGATGTCCCAAGGCGCCGCTCCCGTGATGAGGTTGGCAAGGAAGCAGCCGATCGCAAGACCGGGCACCGCCTCCGCGCAGAAGTAGGGAAGCACGCAGAGCGCCTCGGACAGACGGAGCTGAATGGCATTGCTGGCCAGCCCCAGTGAGGCGGCAACCAGCGTCAGAACGACGTAAAGGGCGGCGATCACCGCGCCGCGGGTCAGGGCTTTTGTGCGGTTCATTTTGAAGACTCCTTAGTTTTGTTTATCGTGAGGATGGTTACGAACTCACGCGGGGGATCCCCTAACTGACTATTATAGTCAAACGCCGGCGATTGTCAATAGCTTTTTTCGCGGTACACCGTACTGACCGAAAGGCACTTGCCCCCCGACCGCCATTCGAGCGTGGCATAATAGCCCATCGCCCCCTCGGGAAGCGAAAAGGAGACGCGTTCCCCCTCGATCACGGCGGGCGTGTGATGCCATTCGTAGGTCGGCTTGCCGTCGGCATCGAACGTCATCGGCGCGGTGAGATAGTGGCAAACGGCAGAAGCGTCCTCGGCGTCCGCTGTCAGGGCTATCCGAAAGGCAACGTCGCCAAAGCCCTGTGGCTCCTCCAAAATGCGGCAAAGCCCAAGGCCGCGACCGATCGCGCCGTCGGCAAAGACAAAGGGCTCCTCGCGCCCCCACGCGCAGGTGTGAGCGTGGCCCATCGCACAGATGGCCAGCACCGCCCCCGCGGCTCTCGTATCGAGGTAAGAGCGCACGTTGGCATCGACCGAGAAATTCGAGTCGTGATCGCAGCATTGCCAGAGGACGGGGAAGGGGAGCGCCGAAAGCTCGCTCTGCGCGTCAAAGTGACGGTCAACGCCATGGTCGCGATAGATGCGGTTGAGCTTTGAGTCGCCCGTCGAAAGATAGGCGCTTCCGTACACGGGAACGGCAAAGGCAAAGCGGCGGTCGTAGGCCAGAGCGTGCGAGGTGAGAACACCGCCCCAGGAGATGCCCATGATCCCCACGCGGTCAGGATCGATCTCGGGGAAGGAGCGTATGAGCGAATGGGCCAGGATCACGGCGGACACGGCGTGTGTGAGCCACCGCTCGTCCTTTGGCAGGTGCATCGTG
Source organism: Clostridia bacterium (assembly GCA_017500625.1). The sequence goes on from JAFVYX010000306.1 coordinate 6,330, forward strand.
CGCGCCTCGTCGTTCGCAGGGCCCGAAACGCTCTCGCCCACCTCTCTCCGTGTGCGGGGGGCGTACGCGAGCTTCATTCCCTCGCGATAGCTTTTGCCGCGCCCTTCCTCGCTCGGGAATCCGCCCACAGTGTCAAGGGCGATGGCCGCATAGCCGCGGTCGCACCATTGCTTCACCCAAACGTCGTAGGCGGTGCCGCCGCCTCCGTGAACCAGCACCACAGCGGGCAGGCGCGCCCCCTCGGCGTGGCTTGGGGCGCCGTAATAGGCAAACACACGGGTCCTTTGGCCACCAAGGTCGTGACCGCGGAAAAAGAGGGCGCGAACGCCGTGCGTCGGCTCTCCCTCGGCAATATCGTATTCGGGCGCCCAAAGGAACTCGGGCACAACGTCTGTAAGGTGCTTGAGCATTCGTGATACCTCCACGGCAAGAATCGTTCCCATTATAGCAAAGCTCCCTTGGCCTGTCAAGCGCGATGCGAATTTTCCTTGTAGGGCTTGACCTTGTCCCACGGGTGTGATACAATAGCAAAGTAAAAGAATTAAATTCAGTAAAGTGAACGTTATGAAAGCAACAAGTCGCCTTTTGGCCCTGGTCCTTCTTCTCCTTACCGCCTTGCCTCTCCTTTCGGCATGTGGCGAGGAGGATACCCGTCCCGTGGTGGCCGTCACCATTCTGCCCGAGGCGGGGCTTGTCCGCGCCGTTGCGGGCGAGGATTTCCGCATCATCACCCTCGTTCCCCCGGGCTATAGTCCCGAGGCGTACGAGCCCACCGTCCGTGAGCTGGCCGACTTCGGTCGGGCCGAGGTCTATTTTTCGATCGGCGTCCCCGTGGAGGCGACCTCGATCCTCCCCTCGCTTGCCTCCACCACGCGTCGCGTCTCGCTCGATGAGGCGGCCTCTGCCGTCTATCCCGAGCTCACGATCGGCGGTGAGCGCGATCCCCACGTCTGGCTCTCACCGAAGCGCCTCGCCCTGATGGTCGCCCTCATCGCGGACGAGCTTTCGGCCGTAAATCCCGAGAGGGCCGAGACCTACCGAAGGAACGCCGCCGCCACCCTCGCCGAGCTCGGCGCGATCGACGAGCGCATTCGTACCTCGCTCGCCGCATCGGGCGTTTCGGACATCATCGTCTATCACCCCGCCTTCGGCTATCTGGCGGACGAATACGGCCTCACGATGCACGCCCTCGAGAGGGACGGCCGTGAGCCCACCGCCGCTGAGCTGGCGGCTACCGTCGATTTTGCCAGAGAGAGGGGCATTCGCACCGTGTTCTATCAGGCCGAGACCGACAGCCGCGGTGCCCGCGCCTTTGCCGAGGAGATCGGCGGCCGTGCCGTGATGCTTTCCCCCCTGGCCGAGGACGTCCTCGGAAATCTTGAGATCATGGCGGAGGCCATCGCCGCCGCAGAAGGGAGCACCCCGTGAATGAGGTCATCGGTATTGATCGTCTGACGGTCAATTACGGAAAAACGCGCGCCCTGACCGACGTCTGCCTTTCGGTGCCGTCAGGGGCGTATCTTGGCATCATCGGGCCAAACGGCGGGGGGAAGACCACCCTGCTTTCGGTCATACTCGGCACCGTCCGCCCGACAAGCGGTACCCTCACCCTTTTCGGCGAGGCGCCCGAGCGCGGCCGCGCCCGCCTCGGCTACGTGCCGCAGTTCGCCGCCTTTGATCGCGCCTTCCCCATAACGGTCGGTGAGGTCGTTGCCACCGCTTACCTCGGCCGTGGGCTTCACCCATTCCGTCGCCTTGGCCGCACCGAACGCGTCGGCGCCGAGGCAGTGCTTGACGAGGTCGGTCTCGGCGGCTTTGCCCCGCGCCTTGTCTCGGAGCTATCGGGGGGCGAATTCCAGCGTATGCTCCTTGCCCGCGCTCTGGCCAAATCGCCCGAGGTCCTTTTGCTTGACGAGCCCACCTCGGGGGTCGACCCCGCCACGCGCGCTCGCATCTACGAGCTGCTCTCCGAGCGCAACCGCCGCGGTATGACCGTCGTTATGGTCACGCACGATATGCTGGCCGTCGCCTCGTCGGTCACCAGTCTTGCCTGTCTTTCTCACTCGCTCGTTTACCACGGCGAGCCCGAGATCTCGGAGGAGGTCTCGACCGCGATGTACGGCTGCCCCGTTGACCTCATCGCCCACGGCGCGCCCCACCGCGTGCTTCGCTCTCACGACGGGAAAGGAGGTTGCGATTGCCATGACTGTCATTGAGGCCTTCTTTGAATACCGCTTTATGCAAAACGCCCTCGTTGCCGCGCTCCTGGCCGGCGTCCTTTGCGGCCTTGTCGGTGTCATCATTGTGGAAAAGCGCCTGGTGATGATGAGCGGCGGCATCGCGCACACCGCATACGGCGGTGTGGGGCTCGGCTACCTTCTCGGCTTCTCGCCGCTTCTCGGTGCCATCGTCTTTTCGCTCGGCGCTGCGTTCGGCATCGGCGCGCTCCGCAGGAAAAATCCCGCAAGGACCGACGTTCTCATCTCGCTCTTCTGGTCGCTCGGTATGGCGGCGGGCATCGTCTTCGTGGCGCTTGCTCCCGGCTATCCCCCCGACCTCAACTCCTATCTTTTCGGCAATATCCTTACCGTCACCTCGGGCGACCTCTGGCTGATGAGTGGCGTTACGGGCGTTGTCGTTCTCCTCTTCTTGGCTCTCTACGAGGATCTGCGCGCCTATCTCTTTGACGAGACCTTCGCTGCCGTTTCGGGGCTTTTCGTCCGTGTTCTCGAGTGGATCGTGCTTGGCCTTATTGCGCTTTCGGTCGTGGTGCTTCTTCGCGTTACGGGCATCATGCTGGCGATCGCTTTGCTCACCGCCCCCGCCGCCACCGCGGCGAGGCTCACACGCCGCCTTCTCCCCCGCATGCTGACGGCGGCGGGGCTCTCGGCGGCCTTCGCCATTCTTGGCCTTGTCGTCTCGTACTATGCCAATATCCCCTCGGGCGCGACCGTCGTCGCCCTGGCCGTCCTCACTTACGCCGCCGTGGGCAGTGTCCACGCGCTGTGCTGTCTCCGTAAGGGTGGCTCCCGATAAGAAGGCTTCGCTAAAACGCACGTTCGGAGAATACGGTGCTTACCGACAAAAAGAGGACGAGGAATTTCAACGATTCCTCGTCCTCTTTTTAAATGCAAAGGGGATCAATCCTTTTCGTTCGTGAGGTTATAGGTGGGGAACAGCTCGCGCCATACGTCGGTGTGCGCCTCGCAGTCGAGGTAGTGCCCGAACACGGCGTTTTCTCTGTCGGTGGAGTCCTCAAGGCAAGCGCGCTTGATGCTGTTTAGGTACCCGTTCTGCACAGAAACGCAGAATTCGTGCCAGCCCTTCTTCCACTCGCCCGTTTTGAGGCTCTCGCTTCTCTCGGCAAAGGCGCGGAGGATGTTCTCCTTGTCCTCGCCTACGGCAAGGCGGATGCCCGTTTCCGCCTCGTTTTCTCTTATCGGGATGAATTCAACCGTGTTCGCCTTGGTGTCGTAGCAAACGGCAAGGCCCGTCTTCCACGTCTCCTTGTTGAGGAGCTTCACAAACTGGAAGTTGCCCTGGCCGTAAACGATGTGGCCCCCCTCGTAGCTTTCGTACGTGCCGATGCAATGGCTGTGCTGGCAAACGACGAGATCGGCGCCGTTTCTTACCATAGCGCGGCAAACACGGATAAGACGGGGGGAGGGATAGAGGCAATGCTCCTTGCCGCCGTGGTAAGCCACGATAACGCGGTCGTGAGTGGCCTTGGCCGCTCGGATGTCGTCCATTGTCTCAAACTCGTCAAAGGGGCGGGAGCCCATGCGGTCTTCAAGCGCGTAGGAATATTCGTGCTCGCAAACCGCGATCACGCAGATCCTCTCGCCGTCCTTTTCAAACGTGTAATTCTTGCGGGAGTCCTCGTAGCTTTCGCCAAAGCCCGTGTAGTCGATGCCCACGGCGGTAAGCGCGGCGATCGTGTCGAGCGCACCCTTTTTACCAAAGTCAAAAACGTGGTTGTTGGAAATGCCGACAACCGTGACGCCAAGCTCCTTGAGGATGTTTGCCGTCGCCGGGGGGGCCTTGAGGTTGGGGCCGAATTTTTCGATCATTCCGTCACTTTCGGTAATGGCGCATTCAAGATTGGCGAAAATGAAATCGCGGTCACGGAAAATTTCAACCGTGTCACCAAAAAGCGTCGCCGTGTCACCC
>JAFVYX010000307.1 GCA_017500625.1 Clostridia bacterium
CCGTTCTTGATGTTTTCAAGAGTAGGCAGGGCACCGTCAACCTTGAGAACCTTTACCTCGTCGGTGATGTAGCCAAGGCTGTCGTAACCGATGGCAAGAGGATTGCCTTTAACCTCTTGGAGTACAGCGGCAGTTCCCGTTGCGACGATAACGCCCGAAACGTCGGTCTTGCCCTTAAGTCCGATGATCTCCATAAAGGCGGACTTCGTTCCGCTACCGTCCTCACGGGTGACAACGCTGATGTTCTTGTTTTCATCAAACGCCCCGCCACCGCAAGAGGTGAGCGCACCGAGGGTGCAGAGGGTAAGTGTAAATGTGAGTATGAGTGCAAAAATCTTTTTCATTGTTCAAAATCTCCTTTTCGTGTTTTGCGCCATCATTATACCAAAGCCGAAAAACTCCAACCACCATACTTTCGTTCGGTGCGTGTAAGGTTTATGTAAACTTGCAATGCAAGGTTTATGTACCGTAAGAACGTCCAATGGCATCGCGTCATAACCCCACAGAAACAGAAATACCGAGGCAAATCAATGCCTCGGTACTTCCGCCGCCTATTTCTCCGCTAAGAATGCAGAGAGAAGGGTGCTTTTTTCTTTTTCCCTCTTTACTCCCGCGGCGCCGTGTGGTAGAATTAAAGAAAAAAAACACCCGCCATGGCGGGGAGGAGGCCGTATGAGCGAATTTACCTACGAGAGTGGCACCACGGACACGCGCCTTGAGACCTACGAATGGGATAACGTATGGTGGGAGCAAACGTCCAACCGCGAGGCGGGGCGCGTGCTGTACATCGGCGATTCGATCTCCTGCCGCACGCGGGAGGCGGCCACAAGAGCCGCGGAGGGGCGCCTCCTTTTTGACGGCTTTGGTACCAGCAAGGCGCTTGACAACCCCTACCTTTTCGAGAGCGTCCGCCTCTTTGCCCGCCAAGAGGGCGAGCGATGCGCCGTCCTCTTCAACAACGGCCTGCACGGCTGGCACCTGGACGATGCCGAGGAATACCCCGCGGCCTACGAGGCGGCGGTGCGCTTTCTGCTTGCCGAATTCCCGAAAACGCCGCTCTACCTCCTTTTGACCACAAGCGTCGCAAACGCCGAGCGCGAGGCGCGCGTCCGTGTGAGAAACGCCGCGGTCACGGCGATCGCCGCGCGCTACGGGCTGCCCGTCATTGACCTTTACACGGTGTCGGCCGAGTATGCACACCTCCGCGCCCACGACGGGGTGCATTACACGCCCGAGGGGTACGCCCTCTTCGGAGAATGCCTTGTGCGCGAGCTTTTGCCCGCCGTCACGAAAGAAAAAACCTAAATACCGATTGCAAGAAAAGGAGCAAAAGAAAATGATCGTCGAAAAAAGAATTCTCGATATTGAAAAGCTGGGCCTTGGTATGTTCGTCCACTTCGGCTCTTACAGCGTCCACGGCCGCGGAGAATGGGCACGCCTTGCGGGCATTCTTACCAACGAGGAATACGATGACCTTTGCCACACCTTCTGCCCGAAGCCCGATTGGGCGCGTGAGCTTTGCGCCGTGGCCAAGGCCATGGGCTGCCGCTACGTCACCCTGACCACGCGCCATCACGACGGCTACTCGCTCTTCGATACCTGCGGCCTCAACGAGTACGATGCCCCGCACACCGCCCCGGGGCGCGACCTTGTGCGCGAGTTCTGCGATGCCTGCCGTGAGGCGGGGCTTGTCCCCTTCTTCTATCACACGCTCCTCGATTGGCACGAGCCGTCCTACCGTGAGAACTTCAAGGAGTACCTCGTGTATCTTCGGAGGAGCGTCGAGATCCTCTGCAAAAATTACGGCAAGATCGGCGGTCTTTGGTTTGACGGCTGGTGGAATAAGCCCGATGCCGACTGGGAATTCGACGAGCTGTACGGGACGATCCGCCGCTACCAGCCCGATGCCATGATCATCAACAACACGGGGCTTTCCCGCCTTGGTGAGGCGGGGCACCCCGAGATCGACTCGGTGACCTTTGAGCGCGGCAAGCCCTCCCCCCTCAACCGCGAGGACTCGCCGAAGTACCTGGCCTCCGAGATGTGCGAGGTGCTTGGCACGCACTGGGGGTATGCCGAGCTTGACTTCAACTACAAATCGCTCGCCACGATCATTGAAACGCTGTGTGCCTGCCGCCGCGCGGGCGCCAATATGCTCCTGAACGTCGGCCCCATGGGGGACGGCTCCCTGCGCCCCCTGGACCGTGAAATGCTCCTCGCCCTTGGCAAGTGGGTGGAGATCCACAAGGAGGCGCTCTACCTTCCCCGCCCCGCCGAGGTGGAGATCACGGGCAACGAAAAGGACTTCCTCCTGCGCGGCGACGGCTGCTATTACCTCTTTATTCACAATATCCCGAAGGGCGGCAGCCAGGACGTGGTGCTGGATGCCAACCTCAATCCCTATGCCGACGTCTTCACCCTGCCCGAGAGCGTCCGCGCGATCCGCTGGCTGGACAGCGGTCTTGAGGTTCCCTACCTCACGGAGGGCGACCGCGTGACCGTCTGCCCGACTCGCCAGCCCTACGGCGAGGACTTTGCGGTGAAGATCGCAAGGATCGAGGTGGAGGCGTGAGGTTGCTCCTCATTCGCCACGGACACCCCGACTATACGACCGACACCCTGACCGAGCTCGGCCGCCGCCACGCCGAGGCGTGTGCCGAGCGCCTGGCGCACGAGGGGATCACCCGTCTGTTTGCTTCTACGCTTGGCCGCGCGAGCGAGACGGCCGCCGCCATTGCCGCAAGATGCGCGCTTTGCGTCGAGCCGCTCGACTTTATGCGTGAGATCGGCTGGAATCCCATGGCCGAGGCCGCCCTCGCCGAGGTGGCCGAGGGACGCTCGCTCCTCGATGACGGCTGGGAGGAGCGCCCTGTCTACGCCGAGAACGTGGTGCCGCCGCGCGCCATCGTCCTTGCCGAGGCGCTCGATGCGCTCCTTCTGACGCTCGGCTACCGCCGCGAGGGCGAGGGCTACCGCGTGGAGCGCGACAACCGTGAGACGGTGGCGATCGTTTCTCACGCCGGCTCGGGAACGGCGGCGCTTTCGCATCTCCTTTCCCTGCCCCTCCCCTTTCTCTTTGGGCAGACGTCTCCCGACTTCACCTCGGTCACCGAGGTGACGCTTGCGGGAGAGGTGGGGACGCTGACGGCGCCGCGCCTTACTCTCTTTAACGACGCTCGCCACATTCGCGGTCTTTGACGGCGCGGGGGGCCCCGCGCGCAGCCCCCCTTCCCCGTCGGTGGCCGTTTCGAAAAAAATATAAAAAATATTGAAAAACCCTCTTGACAAACGAAAGAGGGGGTGATATAATGGTTAAGCCGTCGGAAAGACGGACGGTTTGGGAGCATGGGAGCATAGCTCAGTTGGGAGAGCATTTGCCTTACAAGCAAAGGGTCATAGGTTCGAGCCCTATTGTTCCCACCAGTAAGTTTAGGGCGCCTGTGACGTCCTTGCGAATATGGCCTGGTAGCTCAGTTGGTTAGAGCGCTGCCCTGTCACGGCAGAGGTCGTGGGTTCGAGCCCCATCCGGGTCGCCAATTCGCC
>JAFVYX010000308.1 GCA_017500625.1 Clostridia bacterium
GGGGCTTGCCGTGGGGGTGTGTGCGCCCCTCCTTCGTTCGCTGACACTCGGTATGCCTCCCCTCTTTCCCACCGCCGTGGCGATGGCGGTCGAGCTGGCCGTTTACGGCGCCGCCACGGGCCTTTTGCACCGCTACCTGCCCAAAAAGCGTCCGTACGTCTACCTCTCGCTCGTTCTGGCGATGCTGGCGGGGCGCGCCGCCTGGGGGCTGACGATGCTCGCCCTTCTGGGCATCACGGGCGGTGCCTTCACGTTCTCGGCCTTTCTTGCGGGCGCCTTTGTCAACGCCATTCCCGGCATCGCCGTTCAGATCGTTCTCGTGCCGCTCCTTGTGATGACGCTCGAAGGGCCGATCAAGCACCGTCTTTTTCGATAAGGAGCGCTATGGAACATCAAGACACCGTCCGCCGCCTTCTTGCCGAGGCCGCGGCACACCCCGCCCTCGGCCCTCGCGATATTTTCAAATTTCTCTATCAGAGCGCCTTCGGGTGTGAGCATCTGCTCGCCTCGCGTGAGCGCGCCCGTGCTATGATCGAGGAGGAGGTCGCCACCGCGGATCCCGCCGCCCCCACCGCCGTCACCGAGCTGGACGGGGCTTATGCGCGCGTGCCCCTCGCCTACCTGACGCTCGGCCTTACCGCCGACACGCTGGCGCACCTCTTTTGCCTCTCGGCGAAAGGGGAGGACGGAGGCGCCGCCGCCCTGGCCGAAAAGCTGGCCGTGGCCGAGACCCTCGCCGCCGAGGGGCGCTTTCCCTTTTCCCACGCCGTGTGGCGGGAGGCCCTTTCCGCGTGGGCGGCCGCGGGCTATCCCCCCGTCCGCCACACCGAGGCCTACCGTGCGGCCTACCGTCCCGCCTATCGTGTGATCGCGCGGCGCTACCTCGCATTTCTCCCACTCCTTGCCGCGATCGACCGCCGCCTCGCCGAGGGGCGCCTCATTCTGGCGGTGGAAGGGGGCAGCGCCTCGGGCAAGACCACGCTCGGCGCCCTGCTTCGGGAGCTGTACGGCGCCACCGTCCTCCATACCGACGATTTCTTCCTCCGCCCCGAGCAAAGAACGGCCGAGCGTCTCTTGGAGGTGGGCGGCAACTTTGACCGCGAGCGCTTCGCCACCGAGGTGGTCGCGCCCCTCGTGCGCGGCGGAGAGGTCACCTTCCGCCGTTACGATTGCCACAGCCGTACCCTCGCACCGCCCACGACCGTCTCGCCCGCGCGCCTTACCGTCGTGGAGGGCGTCTATTCCACCCACCCTGACCTTGGCTCCTATTACGGTCTTTCGGCCTTCCTCGCCGTCTCGCCCACGCTTCAGCGTGAGCGCATCGGCCGCCGCAACACCCCCGAGGACGCCGCGCGCTTCTTCTCCGAGTGGATCCCCCGCGAGCGCGCCTATTTTGAAACCATGCGCACCCCCGAGCGGTGCGACCTTTGCCTTACGGTCGACGAATAAGAAGAAAGGGCTTCCCACGGGAAGCCCTTTCGTATCGCACCAACATATTCAGTATATCACAAAACGAGAGCTTTTGTCAATAGAAAACTGTGATACTTACACAAATTCTGCGTATTTCATAAAAGAAACTTGTGTATTTCTTACAATTTGTCAATTGCGAACGGGGAAAAAATCTGCTATACTGTAAGTGAAGAAAGGAGATAAGCCAATGGGCCACTAAGATGAAGCGGCAACCCCACCCACACGCCTCGTCGTGTTGAGAAATTCCGCAAAGATGATCCCAAGGATCCCCGATGAGTGTTTGCGACGAGACTCCGCGATGCCAAAACCGTGATGCGCTGCGTCGGTGAGGGGAGATACCGCAAAAGCCACCGCGCACCTCTGTTAGTACGGCGCAAAAGCCAGGGAAATTCTCCTTAAGAATGTAGATTGACGGCTTTTCGGATCGGCGGCTGATAGGAGGTAAGGTCAAGAAAGCGAGGATTAAAAACGATGTTAGATATCAAGAGTGATGAGAAATAGCCCTTGACGGCAAAGCACGGAGCTGTCAAGGGCTGTTTCTTTTTTTATTGCATTTTTTCTCTCCCTGCGGTATAATGGAGAGGAAGAAACGAAAAAGGAGTCACCTATGCCGTTTACCAATGTAAAAAAGCGCTTCGGCTTTGGCTGTATGCGTATGCCGCTCTGCGAGGATAAGCGCGTTGACCGTGAGAGATTCACCGAGATGGTGGACGCCTTCCTGGCGGCGGGCTATAACTACTTCGATACCGCCCACGGCTACCTCGGCGGCGAGAGCGAGCCCGCCCTCCGCGATTGCCTGACCTCGCGCTATCCGCGCGAGGCGTACGTCCTCACCGATAAGCTCTCCACCTACCATTTTGAGCGCGAGGACGAGATCCGCCCCCTCTTTTTCTCTCAGCTGGCGGCCACGGGTGTCGATTACTTTGACTTCTACCTGATGCACGCGCAGGATCGCTCGCTTTACAAGAAGTACCGCGCCTGCCGCGCGTACGAGATCGCCCTCGAGCTGAAAAGGGAGGGCTACTTCCGCCACTTCGGCATCTCCTACCACGACGGCCCCGAGCTTCTCCGCGAGATCCTTGTCGCCTATCCCGAGATCGAGGTGGTGCAGATCCAGCTCAATTACGCCGATTATGAGGACAAGGCCATTCGCTCGCGTGAGGTCTACGAGGTTTGCTGTGAGTTCGGTAAGGACGTCATCGTGATGGAGCCCGTTAAGGGCGGCTCGCTTGTCAATCTGCCCGAGGAGGCGCTTGCCGTCCTCACGGATCTTGGCGGCACGCCCGCCTCGTACGCGCTCCGCTTTGCCGCCGACCTTCCCCGTGTCCGTATGGTGCTTTCGGGTATGGGAACGATGGACATGGTGCGTGAGAACACCGCGCTCTTTCAGGATCCCGCCCCCCTGACCGCCGCCGAGAGGGAGGCGCTTTCCCGCGTGGTGACGATCCTTCGCTCGCGCGGAACGGTCGCCTGCACCGCCTGCCGCTATTGCACGGACGGCTGCCCCCGGGGCATCGATATCCCCACCCTCTTTGCCTGCTACAACTCGAAAAAGATCCACGGCGGCTGGACACCGAAGTATTACTACCGCATCAAAACGGCGGACAGCCCCACGGCCTCCGCGTGCATCGGCTGCGGCGCCTGCGAGGACGTCTGCCCCCAGCACCTGCCGATCCGTGAGCTGCTCGGCAAGGTGGCCGAGCTGTTTGAATAAGAAAAAGGGAAGCACAAGCTTCCCTTTTTTCATGCTTATGGCGCCGTCTCGGCCCATTCGTCAAGTATCATTTACAAATGCTCTCGGCGTAGCGCACGCCGTCCATAGCGTCGGGGGCGTAGTGATGCGCTCCCATCGCGCGTGCCGCCTCCTCGGTGAGGACGGCACCGCCCACCACCACGTGGCAGAAGGGGGCCTCCTCTCGGAGCAGGGCGACCGTCTCGCGCATGGCGGGGACGGTGGTGGTCATCAGGGCGCTGAGACCGCAAAGCGGGGCCTTATGGGTGAGGACGGCGTCAACGATCGCCCTCGGCGCAACGTCGCGGCCAAGGTCGATGACGCGGAAGCCGTAGCTCTCCAGCAGAAGGCGTACGATGTTCTTGCCGATGTCGTGAATGTCGCCGCGGACGGTAGCCAGCACAAAGGGGCCGCGCACCGCGGGGGGCGCGCCCTCCGCAAGGAGCGCGGTCTTGATGACCGCCAGCGCGGCCGAGGCGGCCTCGGCACTCACAAGGAGCGAGGGCAGGTACGCCCGTCCCTCCTCAAAGGCCAGCCCAACGGCGTTGAGGGCGGGCACGATCTCCTCACGAATGAGCGAGAGGGGGTTGCGGTCGCGGAGCAGGCCCTCGGTCAGCGCGGCGGCCTCGCCGCGAAGCCCCTTGCGGATCGCGCGGTCAAGAGGGCCCTCGCCCTCGGCGGTCTCGGTCGGGGTAGCCGTCGTTGTGGCGGTCGGAGCCACCACGGGCGCGGCCGTGGCAAAGCCCTCGGCGGCGGCAATGTAGCCCGCGCACCCCTCGTCAAGGCCCGAGAGCGCGAGGTAGGCGCGGTAGGTCTTCATCATCTCGGTCGAGTGGGGATTCATTATGGCAGCGGAAAGTCCGTTCGCCAGGGCGAGGGCGAAGAAGCTCGCGTTCACCGCGTCGCGCTCGGGAAGCCCGAAGGAGACGTTTGACACGCCGAGCGAGGTGTGACAGCCGAGCTCCTCGCGTATCATCCGCACGGCGCGCAAAGTCTCCACCGCCGCCGTTCTGTCGGCGCTTACCGTGAGCGCCAGAGGGTCGAAGATGAGGTCTTTTTTGTCGATGCCGTATTTCTCGGCTTCGGCGAGGATTTTCCTCGCAATTTTAACACGTCCGCAGGCATCCGCGGGAATTCCCGACTCGTCGAGGGTCAGGGCGACGATGACGCCGCCGTATTTTTTCGCAAGAGGGAAGACGGCAGCCATACTCTCGGGCTTGCCGCTCACCGAGTTTATCATAGGCTTGCCGTTATAGACGCGCAGAGCCGATTCCATAGCCTCGGTGCTCGAGGTGTCTATCTGCAGCGGCAGGTCGATCACCGCCTGCAGCTCGCGCACGGCACGCGTGAGAAGTGCTACCTCGTCGATCTCGGGGAGTCCCACGTTCACGTCGAGAACCTGTGCGCCCGCCTCCTCCTCGGAGATGCCCTCCTTCAGAATATAGTCCATATCGCCCGCGCGCAGAGCCTCCTTGAAGCGCTTTTTGCCCGTGGGATTTATCCGCTCGCCGATAAGCACGGGTGCATCGGCAAATTCAACGGCGTGGGTGTAGGAGGAGATCACGGTGCGCTGCTTTTTTGTTACGGGGTTGTGAGCTACCGAGCGCAGCCTCTCGGTGAGTGCCGAGATATACTCGGGAGTCGTGCCGCAGCAGCCGCCGACGGCAGCTGCTCCGAGGGCGGCA
>JAFVYX010000309.1 GCA_017500625.1 Clostridia bacterium
CCACCACCATTATCGCCGAGACCGATGCGCTGGTCCTTCTTTTTGACGAGGCGGGCATCTCCCGCATGCTGGCCGCCGTCCCGCACACGGCCGAGCGTTACATCGCCCTGCTTTCAGAGAAGATCCGCTTCCTCAACCGTCGCCTTGACACCTTGGCCGGGCGAAGTGCCGAGGAGCGCGTGGCGGCCTATCTTCTCTCCCGCACGGGGAACGACGGAGCTTCGGGCATCACCCGCTCCGCCCTTGCCTCAACGCTGGGGCTCGGACGCGCCTCACTCTATCGCGCCCTTGACGCACTCACCGCCCACGGCCTTATCCGCATGAGCCGCGAGGCGATCGAGGTGGTGGATAGCGAAGCACTCAATTGGTATATCAGCACCGAAAGGAACACAAAAAAATGAAAAGAATTCTTTGCCTCTTACTCGCTGTTTTTCTGCTTACGCCCCTGCTTTCTGCCTGCGGGCCCGACGACACCACCATTCGCGTTGGGGTGCTTTCCGGCCCTACGGCCATGGGCGCCCTGAAGCTCATGAAGGAGGGCGATGCGCGCTACGAGTTTGAGATCTACACATCTCCCGACCTCATTGTGGGTGACATCATCGCGGGCAACCTCGACATTGCGGCCCTCCCCACCAACAACGCGGCCATGCTCTACAACCAAGGCGCCGATATCCGCGTGATCGCCCTCAACACGCTGGGCGTTTTGCATCTTCTCGATGCCACGGGAACGGTGACCGAGCTTTCCGACCTTGAAGGAAAGACGGTGTACGTTCCGAACGCCGGCTCAAACCCCGAATACGTTCTGCGCCACGTGCTGGCGATGAACGGCATCAACGCGACGGTCGAGACCTCTGTCGTTCAGCCCGCTATGATCCAGCAGGGGCTTCTCAACGGCACGATCGGCATTGCCGTTCTGCCCCAGCCCGCCGCCACGGCCACCGTGGTGAAGGCCACCTCGCAGGGCAAGACGGTTACCGCCCCCCTTGACCTTTCTGTGGAATGGAACAAGGACGAGGCAACGCCCGTTGTGCAGGGCTGCCTTGTGGCGAGCGCCGATTTCTGCAAGGATCACCCCCGCGCGATCGCCGAATTCCTTGAAAAATACGAGGCGTCGGTGGACTATATGACGGACGAGGCCAACCTTGAGGCGGCCGCCGCCCTTGTGGTGGAGTACGGGATCCTCCCTGCCGCGGCCGTGGCCAAAAAGGCGCTTCCGAAGTGCGCAATCACCTACGTGGACGGCCCCGAGATGAAGGTGGCCCTCGATGCCTTCTATAGCATTCTCCACGGCTATGCGCCCGCCTCGATCGGCGGCAGTGTCCCCGGCGCGAATTTCTATTATAATGCGAAATAAGTACTTCATCGGGGCGGCGCGGGTCCTCCTTCCCCTCGTCTTTTGGGGAGGCCTCCTTTGGCTTTTGGCCGCCCTCCTCGATAAGCCCCTGCTTCTGCCTACCCTACCCGCCATTGGCAAGGCGCTCCTGGCCCTTGGCGGCAAGGGGAGCTTTTGGCTGGCGATCGCCGCCTCTCTCGTTCGGGTGCTCGGCGGTCTTGGCATCGGTGTGACGCTGGGAGCGCTTTTCGGGGTCCTTGTGCATCTGTTTCCTGCGGTCGCGCTTCTCATTCGCCCGCTTCTCACCGTGGTACGCTCCACCCCCGTTGCCTCCTTTGTGATCCTCGTATGGAGCTTTACGGGCAGCCGTACGCTCCCCCTGGTGATCGCGGCGCTGATGGTGCTGCCCATCGTGGCCGACGAGCTGGCCACGGGCCTTTCGGGGGCCGATCCTGCGCTCGGTGAGGTGGTCCGCCTTTACCGGCTGTCGCCATGGCGGCGCCTCCTTACCTACCGACTGCCCGCCGCCCTTCCCTACTTTTTCGGTGCGCTCATCACCTCGGTGGGCTTTGCCTGGAAGGCCGGCATCGCCGCTGAGATCTTAGCCAACACCGCGGGCTCCTTGGGGAACGGCATCTACACGGCCAAGCTCCATCTCGAAACTCCCGAGCTCTGGGCCTGGACGCTGACGGTCATCGTTTTAAGCCTTCTTCTTGAATTCTTTGTAAAGAAAACCTTGCGTTTTCTTGAAAGGAGGGCAGCATGGGTGCGTTAAAGTTAGAAAAGCTTCAAAAAAGCTTTGGTGAAAAGCTCCTCTTTTCCGATCTCTCCTACGCCTTTCCCGAGGTGGGGCTTTTCCTCATTACGGGGGAAAGCGGCGTCGGAAAGACAACGCTTCTCCGCATGATCGCAGGGCTGGACAGCGAGTACCGTGGCACCGTTGTCGGCGGTGGCCTTGACGCCGTTTCCTACGTTTTTCAAGAGCATCGTCTCTTTCCCGCCTTGACGGCGCTTGACAACGTCAGCGAGGTCCTGCGCGCCGAGGGACTTGACCGCCGCACCGCCCGTGAGCGCGCCGCCGAGGTCCTCCTTTCGGTGGGATATCCCGAGGAGGCGCTCGGGAAGCGCCCCGCGCTTCTCTCGGGCGGTATGTGCCAGCGCGTTTCACTTGCAAGGGCGCTTGCGTCCGACCGCAAGATCCTCCTTTGTGACGAGCCGGAAAAGGATCTTGACGCTGCGCTCCGCGCACTTCTCCATGCCCGCCTTGCCGAGGAGGGACACCGCCGTCTCGTCCTTGTCGTCACTCACACGCCCGAGGCGCTTTTGCCTTTGGCCGACGGGGCGCTTTGCCTCTCGCCGAGCGCAAAATAATTCTTGACAAAACGCGCGCGCGGTGTTATAATAAGACGAAAAGCGATGACGGAACGAGTAACCGCGATCGCGCCGTGAAGAGAGAGGACGGTCGGTGCAAGTCCTTACGGCGCCCGCGGCGAAGACCACTCCCGAGCTGTGCGTGAGAAACTAAGCGCCACCGCCCCCCGGCGTTACGGGAATTTGAGTGAAAGTTCAAGGTGGAACCGTGTGTAAAAGCACCCTTGACGAGGCCCCTGCGTGGCCCGTCGGGGTGCTTTTTTGGTAATCAAAATTATTCATATCATAAGGAGTAACACTATGAAGGTCATTTACGCGAACGGCACGGTTGCCGAGTGCGCCCCCGAGGAGGAGCTTCACATTCTGCGCCATACGGCGGCGCACATCATGGCTCAGGCGGTCAAGCGCCTCTTCCCCCACGCCGATTTTGCTTACGGCCCGGCCAACGAGAAGGGGTTTTACTACGACGTTGACCTCGGCGACACCAAGCTGACCGAGGAGGATCTTGCGGCGATCGAGGCCGAGATGAAGAAGATCGTCAAGGAAAACCTGCCGATCCGTCCGAAGATCCTGCCCCGCGCCGAGGCGATCGCCTGGATGGAGGAGCTGGGTGCTAAATACAAGGTGGAGCATATCGGCGACCTTCCCGAGGACGCCGAGATCAGCTTCTTTACGCAGGGCGATTACACCGATATGTGCACGGGCCCTCACCTCTGCTACACCAAGGCGCTGAAGGCCTTTAAGATCATGGGCCAGTCGGGCGCTTACTGGAAGAACGACAAGAACAACAAGATGCTGACCCGCATCAAGGGCACGGCGTTCCGCACGCAGCAGGAGCTTGACGATTACCTCGTGCTTCTTGAGGAGGCCGAGAAGCGCGATCACCGCCGCATCGGGCGTGAGATGGGACTCTTTATGTTCTCGGACGATGCCCCCGGCTTCCCCTTCTTCCTGCCGAAGGGTATGGCCGTGAAGAATGCCCTTATCGAATACTGGCGCGAGATCCACACCCGCGAGAATTACGTGGAGGTCAACACGCCCCTCATTATGAACCAGCGCCTTTGGAAGACCAGCGGTCACTGGGATCATTACAAGGACAACATGTACTCGACCGAGATCGACGAGGAGACCTTCTGCGTGAAGCCCATGAACTGCCCCGGCGGCGTTCTGGTCTATAAGAACGATCTCCACAGCTACCGCGACCTGCCGATGCGCGTGGGTGAGCTGGGCCTTGTCCACCGCCACGAGCTGAAGGGCGCCCTGCACGGTCTTTTCCGTGTGCGCTGCTTCACGCAGGACGATGCGCACATCTTTATGCGCCGTGAGCAGATCACCGTCGAGATCGTGGGAGTCGTGCATCTCTTCAACGAGGTCTATAAGATGTTCGGCTTCAAGTATGCCGTGGAGCTTTCCACCCGTCCAGCCGACAGCATGGGCAGCGATGAGGACTGGGAGGCCGCCACAA
>JAFVYX010000310.1 GCA_017500625.1 Clostridia bacterium
ATGAAGAATTCTCCCTTGTTTGGTCCTGGCGGAAACAGCGTATCGTTTTACAACGAAGGGCACAAGTCCACCGTGGAGGCACCGGCCTGGCTGGCGGCCCGTGGGCTGGATGCCTATGAGTTTGAGGCAGGGAACGGCCTTTCCACGGGTGAGGCCACCCTCAAAAAAATTGGAGAGGCCGCCCGTCGGCACGGCATCGCCATGTCGTTGCATGCTCCATACTTTATTTCCCTTTGCGGCGCCGATCCCGAAAAGCGTATGAAAAGTATTCAATACGTGGCGACCTCGCTTGCTGCGGCCGAGCATTTGGGCGCGCGCACGGTGGTGGTGCATATGGGCGGCGTCGCCAAGATGTCGCGTGAGGAAGGAATGCGTCTTTCTGCGGATACGCTATATCACCTTTTGGAGGCGATTCCCGAAAACGGCATTGCGATCGGCCTTGAAACCATGGGGAAGGTAAACCAGCTCGGCACGCTTGACGAGGTGCTGGAGCTTTGCGCTATGGCGCCGGGGCGCCTTGCACCCGTGGTGGACTTTGGCCACCTGAATGCGCGTGAGTGCGGCCACGGCGGCTTCCTCGGCAAGGACGATTATATGCGCGTCTTTGATGCGATCGCCTGCGCCCTCGGGGATCGTGCCGCTATTGACCTGCACGCCCATTTCTCGAAGATCGAGTATACGGCCGCCGGGGAGAAAAAACACCTCACCTTTGCCGATACTGTCTATGGCCCCGACCCCGAGCCGCTGATGGAGGCGATCGCCGAGCTTGGCGTTATGCCGACGATCATTTGTGAATCCGACGGAACGATGGCCGAGAACGCCTTGGCGATGAAGCACTATTACCAAAGGATCAAGGAGGGCGTATGAACCACAAACAAAGGCTTGCGGCTCTTCTCACCGGGCTGTCGGCCGAGGCGCTTCTGCTGACCTCTGAGATCTCCCAGAGGTACGCTACGGGCTTTCCGTTTTCCGACGGCTTTGTGCTGGTCACGGAGGCGGAATCCTGGCTAATTACTGATTTTCGTTATGTAGAGGAGGCCGAGCGTCGTTGCGGTGAGGAGTTCACCGTGGTGGCCCCCACCTCACAGCTCGAATTTCTTGCCGATCTTCTTTCTGAGAAGGGAATACGGCGCGTGGGACTTGAGGACTTATCCCTTTCTCAGGCACGGTATCGGATTCTTACCGAAGCGTTGCAGATTCTCGACGTGCCGATCGGGACTGCCATAGAAGAGCTGCGCGCGATCAAGGACAGCGAGGAGATCCTTGCGATCCGACGGGCTCAGGAGCTGACCGATCGAGCGTTTTCCCACATTCTCAAATGCTCACCCCCTCAATGACCGAGGTGGAGGTGGCGCTGGAGCTGGAATTCTTTATGCGGCGCGCGGGCGCGGACGGGATCGCCTTTCCCACCATTGCCGTATCGGGCGCGGCTTCCTCGCTCCCTCACGGTGTTCCCGGGCGAAAGCCCCTCTCCCGCGGCTTTCTTACTATGGATTTCGGCGCTGTTGTGGACGGCTATGCCTCGGATATGACGCGCACGGTCTCTCTTGGTACCGCCACGCAGGAAATGAAGGACATTTACAAAACCGTTCTTGAAGCTCAGCGGCGGGGTATGGAGGCCATTGCCGAGGGAGTGGACGCATCTCTTGTGGACGGAGCGGCTCGCTCCTACATTGATTCCCGTGGCTACAAGGGGCTTTTCGGCCATTCCTTTGGGCATGGCGTAGGGCTTGAGGTGCACGAGGCACCGCGCCTATCCTCGCGCGCAAGACGTCCTCTTGCGGCAGGAAATGTGGTTACAGCAGAGCCGGGGATCTATCTCCCGGGGGTCGGTGGCTGTCGCATTGAAAACATGGGCGTTGTGACGAAAAACGGATTTGAATGCTTTACCACCTCTACGAATGAGCTCATCGAATTGTTTTAATGAGATATTTTTAAAATATTATGATATTTTTGTCGGTTACCTATTGCAAAAATGGCAAATTTGTTGTACAATAAATCTGTATGAAAACCGCTAAGGCGGTAAAGAGTCCTTTTCGCGACGGGGGAGAGGCGCTCTTAAAATATTAAGAAACCCGTCGGGAGATAGGTGCAAGATGGAAGTTGTAATTGCAGGCGATTTTAAAAACGGCGTTACCTTTGAGATGGAGGGCAAGGTCGTTCAGGTTCTTGAGTTTCAGCACGTGAAGCCCGGTAAAGGTGCCGCCTTTGTGCGTACTAAGCTGAAGGACGTCATCAACGGTGCTGTCATTGAGAAGACGTTTAACCCCACCGATAAGTTTGAGGGCGCTTATATTGAGCGCCGCGAGATGGAGTATCTCTACAACGACGGCGATCTTTACTACTTTATGGATCCCGAGACCTACGAGCAGATGCCCCTCAACTCGGAGAAGCTTGGTGACAACTTCAAGTTTGTCAAAGAGAACACCAATTGCCGCATTGTGTCCTATAAGGGCAATGTGTTCAGCGTGGAGCCCCCTGTTTTTGTGACGCTGGAGGTCACGGATACCGAGCCCGGCGTCCGTGGCGATACCGCCACCAACGTCACCAAGGCCGCCACCCTGGAGACCGGTGCCGTTGTCAGAGTTCCGATCTTTGTCAATACGGGCGATATGATCCGCATTGATACCAGAGTCGGCGAGTATCTCGAGAGAGCGTAAGCAACACAAGTGCCGCCGCCCAAAAGCGGCGGCATCTTTGAATATTAGGAGGATAAAGAAATGGATATTATGGAAAAAGCGGCGTACATCAAGGGCCTTTGTGAGGGATTCGGCATTGACGCCACCAAGCCCGAGGGCAAGCTTTTCAACGAGTTGATCGCGCTGGTTGCCGAGATGGCAGAGAAGATCAACGATCTTGAGGTCGAGTGCCAGGAGCTGCGCGACTATTGTGAGGAGCTGGACGAGGACCTTGGCGACGTTGAGGAGATCCTCTACGAGTGCGATGAGGACGACGATGACGAGGATTACGAGGACGAGGAGTTCTATGAGGTGACCTGCCCCGCCTGCGGTGAGACGGTCTGCTTCGATGAGGACGTTGAGCCCGATGACCTCGTTTGCCCTGCCTGCGGCGAGAAGTTTGACGCCACCTGCGATCCCGAGAACTGCGCCAACTGCGAGGGTTGCAAGTAAACAGAATAAGAAAAAGCCCCGAAAGGGGCTTTTTTCTTATCGGTTCTGACGGCGGATCTCGTAGCCGAGGATCGTGGCGGCCGAGGCCGCGGAAAGGGAAGCGGAGAAGTCGCGCCCATAAGGTATGCGGACGGCGAGATCGCACTTTTCAAGAAGCTTTCTGGGAATTCCGCGCTTTTCGCCCCCTACCACAAGGAAAATGGGATAGGTAAGATCGGCGTCGGGGAGGTCGCAGTCGGTGCGCGTGTCTGCCGAGATCACGCGGTAGCCGTGCGCCTTAAAGAGGTCGGCGGCCTCGCATTCTTCGGCGGTGTAGATCGGTAGCAGCTCGGAGGCGCCGGCCGATGCACGAGCCAGGACCCCGGCCGCGCTGAACCAGTTGCGCTCCCCGAGGACTACGCCGTCAACACCGAGGGCGTACAGTGAGCGCAGGGCGTATCCAAAGTTATAGGGATCCTCAATGCCGGCAAGCATCGCATAAAATCCGTTTTTCGGCAGGGAAGTGATGGCCGAGGAAAGCGAGGGAAGCGTGCGCCCGCCACACTCGGCAACAAGGCCGCCGTGGGTGTTCCCCGTGGTCATAGCGGCAATTTTATCGGCGGAGAGTGGCGTCACGGGGAAGCTCTCGTCCTCGGCGCGGTGGCGGAGCCAACCGAGCTCCTTGGTAAGCTTTTGCTCGCTTTCCTCGGCATAGAGGAGGCGCAAAATGCGGCGATCGTTTAAGACGTTCTTGCCTTGATGGGCTTCAATGAGTGCGCGAATTGAGGTCAAGCCCTCAAAAAGCGTGCTATCTTCAAATTTTTCGTTTTCTTTTTGCATGGCGGTGGCCGCCCTTTCATAAGATGTAGTAACGGAGCTTTCCGATGAAGGAGGGAACGGTACGATGTATCAAAATGAGAGAGCGCGCTGTGAGCTACTTGCGGAATATTTAGTGGAAAACAACGCGACAGTCAGAAGCGCAGCACGCCATTTTAACGTTAGTAAAAGCACGGTACATAAGGACATCACCGGTCACTTAAAGACTGTAAATCCCGCCCTGTACCGAATGGCAAAGCGCGTGCTGGAGGTCAATAAATCGGAGCGTCATCTTCGTGGCGGTGAGGCCACGCGAATGAAATATCTGGGGCGAAAAAAGGTTATTTAACGCCGTTTTTCGCAAGAGAAGTGAAAAAATCGTCGGTGCTTTTCCGTATCGCACGATAGGCATAGGCGGCCG
>JAFVYX010000311.1 GCA_017500625.1 Clostridia bacterium
GCTTAGCCAAAATGGACTCGAACCGATAAGGTTTTCATCGGCAGATATTCCGATCTGCTTCGGCAAAAGTGCTGGCAATATTTACAGCTCCTCGCCGAGCATCGCCGCACCGATGATGCCCGCATCGTTGCCAAGCTCGGCAATGCGAATGGCGGTCTTGTGATCGGCATCGCGCGTGAACTGCTCGCGGTCGATCTTTTTGAGGATCTCGGGCGTGAGCAGATGCTCCCCCTCGTTGCAGATGCCGCCGCCCACCGACAGCACCTCGGGCTGGAAGATATTGATGAGGTCGATGATGCCGTCGGCCAGGTCCTCGCGGTAGGTGTCGACCACGCGCTTGGCAAAAACGTCGCCTCGCTTCATGGCATTGAAGGCCACACGCGCGTTCACTCTGCCGTAGCGCTCGACCTCCTCGGTCATCAGGGTGGGGTACTGCAGGCGGCGGCACTCCTCAAGCATCTTTTCGGTGGAACGGATAAGGCCCGTGGCGGAGCAGTAGGCCTCAAAGCAACCGCGGCGACCGCAGTTGCAAAGCCGCCCACCGCGGCGGAGCAGCACGTGGCCAAGCTCGGCGGCGGCGCCGTTGTGGCCCGCGTAGATCTTGCCGTCAAGGATAATGCCACCGCCAAGACCCGTGCCGAGGGTGATCATGACCGAGTGGCGCGTGCCCTTGGCTGCGCCACACACGGCCTCGGCCCAAGCGGCGGCGTTGGCGTCGTTTTCCAAATAGACCGTCATTCCCGGCAAAAGGGCGCGGAGCTTATCGACGATAGGGAAGCGGTAAAAGCCGAGATTGTCCGAGCGCTCCACGGCCCCCTCGTCGTAAAGGATCGTTCCGGGGCTGGCAATGCCTACCGAGGCGACCTCGGAAAGGGCGACGCCCGCCTCGCGGCAAAGTCTTTGGCACAGGGCGGCCATGTCCGCCATAATGGCATCTCCCCCGCGCTCGGGGCGGGTGGGAACGCTCCCTTTAAGCACGATGCGGCGGTCCTCCCCCACAAGGCCGACGGCAATGTTGGTTCCGCCAAGATCAACTCCGATTTTGTAGCTCACGGTAAGTCTCCTTAGGTTCATTCGGCGTGCGATGCGGGCCCTTCACCACGCAGATGCGCACCGTTAGTTCTACGCTTATTATACCGCGCAGGCGCTGTCTTGTCAAGTTGCTACAACGGCTTTTTGCCCGTCCGACGGACGCTTTTCGGGCCTCTCCCTCCCTCGCTTGGCAGCGCCACTGTCGCATTTTTGTGAAAAAAAGCAACGCGTAGAAAAAGAAAGCGAAAATTTGTGCAATCTTTACAACTTCAAAAAAGCCGTCCTTTGGATAAAGAACATAAATACAATTTAATAACGGCGGTATAGCAAATGAAGAAAACGCATAAAATTCAAGGATAATCGGATAAATTAAAATTAAAAAATGGAAAAACGGACCTTAACGCCCATTTGCAACTGGAGAAACCTTCCATTTTTGGAGAGATAACCGCGCCCCCAAAAGCGCAAAAACGCTGGAAAAGCTTGCCGCGTCGGGGATAATCGCCGTTTTTGAGTCCTTGACATTTAAAATAAAATATGTTAATATACGCATATGCGAATGTACGGGCGACGTGTGCCTTATGGCAAGGGCGCGCGTCACCGCATGGCTTAATTCAACCCCAAGGAGGAACCACTATGAAAAAATCAAGGTGTGTCAGAGCGCTCTCGCTGGCGCTTGCCCTTGTCACGGTCGTCGGCACTTTGCTGCTGGTGCCCGTGGGCGCTGTCACGGCTTCTGCGGCCACGACCTCGGCAGACGAGATCGCCGGCCTTTTGAACGCCGAGGCATACGCCTCGTACTACGAGCGCTACTGCGTTGATGAGAAGGGTGTTGTCCGCACCGTCCTCGCCAATCAGCGCGGCCCCGCCGGTGCGAAGATGGACGCTTTTATTCCGGTCGACATCTTCAACTTCACCAGCTCGACGGGTGAGAAGGACGCTGAGGGCAATCCCATTCCGATGCCCGGTCTTGACGGCACCGGCGCCAACGCCGCTCAGTACACCGTCAACATGGCCACCACGCCCTTTGCTCCCGAGCAGGGCTATCTCTACAAGCTAGAGAACCTCGATGGCTATTCCGGTCTCTTTACGCCCGACAGCGGCACGGTCACCTGGACGGTCGACGTTCCTCAGTACCAGCTCTCGAAGGACGCCGCCGGTAACCCGAAGGACGACCGCGGTTACCTCTTTATGATCGAGATCGAGTATTACCCGATCGACGTTGCCGACAACGTTGCCACGGTGGAGCGCTCGCTTTCCATCAATAACTCGATCCCGTTTGCTGAGGCGCGCGCTCTCGCGTTCTCGAAGAACTGGGTGTACGGCTATGACGATGCCGACGGAAACACTCAGTACAAGTACCTGACGAACGGCAAGGATTACTTCTTCGGTGAGAAGTCCCCCTTCCGCTACAATCAGGACGCGGGCGGCAACGACCTGCGCTACACCACGTACCAGGATCCCGAGTGGCGCACCTACACCGCCCAGGACGTGGACGGCTTCCATCACGGTGCCTTCTACTTCTTCTTTGAGGCGGGCAAGTCGCACACGATCTCGATCTCGGGCACGCGTGAGAACCTTGTCATCAAGTCGATCAAGCTGGTTCCCGCCCAGCTCGACACCACCATTACTTATGAGGCGTACCTTGCCAAGTACGCCGGCCTTGCCGACAATGCGGCAAGCGGTGAGCTGACGCGCATCGAGGTGGAGTATCCGACCAACGTTTCGGATACCTCGGTCTATTCCTCCAACGACCGCTCCTCGGCCATCAACTCCCCCAACTCCCCCTCCTCCCAGCTTCTCAACACCATCGGTGCGCAGAGCTATAATACGGTAGGGCAGTGGGCCAGCTACACCTTCCAGGTCACGGAGGACGGCTGGTACGATATGACCATGCGCTTCCGTCAGAACCTTCTCGACGGTCTGTTCGTCTCGCGCACGATCAAGCTTTGGAGCGATAACGGCGATTACGGCCTTGCCGACGGAACGCCCACCGTTCCCTTTGCCGAGGCGTACAACGCCCGCTTTGACTACGACAAGAGCTGGCAGGTCGCGCCTCTTGGCGACGGCACGAACGAATTCAAGTTCTACTTCAAGAAGGGCGTTACCTACACTCTCTACCTTGAGGTCAGCCTTGGTGAGCTTTCCTCTATTATTAAAACCGTTGAAAACTCGCTCAGCGAGATCAACCGCGCCTACCTTGAGATCATCAAGCTGACGGGCGCCGCCCCCGATAAGTACCGTGACTACGGCTTTACCGAGCTGATGCCCGATACCATTCGTACTCTCCGCCAGGAGGCCAAGAACCTGGAGCGCGTTTCCGCTAAGTTCGTTGAGCTCTGCGGTAGCAAGGGCTCGCAGGTCGCCACCCTTGACCAGGTCGCCCTTCTTCTCAATAAGATGGGCCACAACGAGGACGAGATCGCGGCCAACCTCTCCAACCTGAAGTCCTACATCGGTACCCTCGGTACCTGGCTCAACACCGCCAAGCAGCAGGGCCTGCTCGTTGACTACGTTAACATTCAGGCGCCCTCGGCCGAGGATCCCCGCGTCAACGCGAACTTCTTCCAGTCGGCTTGGTTTGAGATCCGTTCCTTCTTCTCGAGCTTCTTCGTTGACTACAACGCCATGGGCGTTACCGACGAGGAGGCCGTTGAGGAGTCGATCGACGTCTGGCTGGCTTACGGCCGTGACCAGTCGCTCATCTGGAGAAACCTCATCGACTCGAACTTCACCCCCCAGTCGCAGATCGCCGTTAACCTGAAGCTGGTCGCGGCGGGCACTCTGCTCCCCTCGGTCCTTTCGGGTAAGGGCCCCGACGTCTACATCGGCCTTGGTGCTGCGGATACGATCAACTACGCGATCCGCGGTGCGATCGAGCCCGTCAACGAGCGCCGTGGTTACATTAATACGTATGGCTACGACATCGAGCTGACCGAGCAGCACGAGAGCAGCTACAAGCGCACCTATTACGTCGATCCCACCTCGCCGAAGCTGAACGGCGACACCGTCGATCCCTCCACCTATTACGTCAACGATCCCGCCCACCCCGCCAAGACCTACGTCGATAAGGACGGCGTGACCCGTACGAAGTATGAGGTCAAGGACAGCGCGGTCGTGTTCAACTACGCCAACACCATTCCGATCTCGCTTCTCGGGAAGACCTACGGTGTTCCCGAAACCACCAACTTCCCGATGATGTTCTACCGCCTTGACGTCCTTGCCGACCTCGGCGTTGACATTCCCGTCACGTGGGACGATCTGCTTGAGACCATCACGGTGTTCCAGTCGAACAACATGCAGGTCGGTCTGACCTACGCCTCGGCTATGACCACCTTCGTGTATCAGATGGGCGGAAGCCAGTGGCTCTACGAGGACGACTCGAACTATTACGACAAGTCGCAGTACGATGAGGCCTACGCCGGCGCCCAGATCGGCCTTGGCGAGGACATCGCGCTTGACGCCTTCCGTCAGTGCTGCCGCCTCTATACCGACTATTCGTTCCCCGTCACCTTCGATGCCTCCAACCGTTTCCGTACGGGTGAGATGCCGCTCGTCATCACCGACTACTGCAGCACCTACAACACCCTGACGGTCTTCGCGACCGAGATCCGCGGCCTGTGGACCTTCACTCGTCTGCCCGGTATGGAGCGTGACGACGGTACGATCAACAACTGCTCGATCTCCACCCTGACCGCGACGATCATGCTGTATAAGGACGACAAGAGCAAGCAGGACGCGGCTTGGGAATACATGAGATGGCAGGCCGGTGCGACCGCCCAGTCCGATTACGGCAACCAGATGGTCGCCCTCGTCGGCCCTGCGGCCAAGTACGCCACCGCCAACACGCAGGCCCTCCGCAACCTCTCCTGGACCTCCACCGAGCTCAAGAGCATCGAGGAGCAGTTTGAGAACCTGGCCGCGATCCCGAACTTCCCCGGCTCCTACATCATCGCCCGTTACATTCAGTTCGCCTTCCTGGCCGCCGTTAACGAGGGGGCCGAGCCTGTCGACCAGATGTACAACTACGTGACGATCATCAACAAGGAGCTGACGCGTAAGCGCGAGGAGTTCGAGATGAAAACGCTGGCTCCGGGTGAATATCCTCCCGGCTACAAGGCCCCCTCGGGGAATTGAGCGTCAATGAAGGAGTAAAGCTATGACAGAAAATTATAATAAGGAGGAAACCGAAATGACGGAACACGAGACTCCCGCCGTGACTCCCGAGGCCGAGCCGACGCCCGTGCCCGAGACCGCCGCCCCCGTGCAGGCGGAGGCCGATGCCGCCGCCGCGGTTTCCGAAGTGACTCCCGAAGCCCCCTCCGCCGAGGAGGAGGCCGCCCCCGCTCTGGTGGCCAAGCGCCCGGTCGCGCGTAAGGATATGACGCGCGCCCAGTGGACCTGGAAGGAAATGAAGCGCAATAAGGTCGCCTACATCATGGTCGGCCCCTTCATGCTCCTCTTCCTTCTCTTTACCGTTTTCCCGGTTTTCCTTTCGATCCTTCTCAGCTTCACCGACTTCAACATGCTGGAGTTCCCGAACTGGGTCGGCTTCGACAACTACATTCGTCTCTTCCTTGATGACGATATCTTCATCATCGCGGCGGGCAACACGCTGGTGTTTGCCGCCATCACCGGCCCGACCTCGTACCTTCTCTCGTTCCTCGTTGCGTGGTTCATCAACGAGCTTGGTCCGAAGATCAGTGCAGTGGTTACCCTGATCTTCTACGCCCCCTCTATTTCGGGTTCGGTGTACATGGTTTGGACCATTCTGTTTTCCAGCGACTCCTAC